>CAUZRA010000001.1:0-40710 GCA_963582035.1 Vicinamibacteria bacterium
CCTCGAACAAGTCATCGCGACAAATCCAGTCGAAGGAGAGTACGGAATCGGCCACACGCGTTGGGCGACTCATGGACGCCCAACTGAGGAAAACGCTCACCCGCATCGAGACTGCACCGGAAAAATTGTCGTTGTGCACAACGGCATTATTGAAAACTATCTTGAACTCAAACACGAACTACAGGCAGCAGGGCATACCTTCAAAACCGAAACCGACACCGAAGTTATCGCGCATCTAGTCGAAGGTGAATTCAAAGATGACGGACTCGAAAACGCGGTGCGCCGGTCACTCAAGAAACTGCGAGGTCTTTTTGGAATCGTGCTCGTGCATGCTGACGACTCTGGCAAGATTGTCGCTGTTCGAAACGGGCCTCCGATTGTCATTGGACTAGGCGATGCCGAGTTTTTTATCGCATCAGACGTGCCAGCCATTCTAAGTCACACCCGAGACGTAGTTTTTCTTGGGGATGAGGAAATGGCGATCGTGACACATGGCGGCGTTGAATTTACCGACTATGGCGGCCAAACCGTTTCCACCTCGACGCAGCGGATTCAGTGGGACCCCGTGATGGCAGAAAAGGCCGGCTACAAACACTTTATGCGGAAAGAGATCTTCGAGCAGCCATGGGCGTTACAAGAAACGGTGCTTGGTCGCGTCTACGAAGAGCATGGCCGGATTTTTTTGGGTGAACTCGAACTCGACGACCAAGTCTTACAGAGCATCGATAAAGTCATTCTTCTTGCCTGCGGTACGTCGTGGCACGCTGCACTTGTTGGAAAGTTTCTTATTGAGCAACTAGCACGTGTCCCGGTAGAAGTCGACTACGGTTCGGAATATCGCTACCGCGACCCGATTGGTAATGACAACACCCTGGCCGTTGTCATTACTCAGTCTGGTGAGACCGCCGATACCCTTGCCGCGTTGCGTGAAGCCAAGACAAAAGGCGCCAAGAGTGTTGCCGTCTGTAACGTCGTGGGAAGCATGGCAACTCGCGATGCTGACGGGATTATCTACACCCACGCCGGACCAGAAATTGGTGTGGCCTCAACAAAGGCATTTACATCCCAACTCGTTGCTTTGAACCTGTTGGCATTACACCTTGGGAGAGTTCGCAATGAGCTTGGAGCTAATGAGACACGTGAACATATTGACGCCTTGACACGCCTCCCTGGTCTCGTCGAACAAGTGCTCAAGCAAGACCACCTTATTGAATCCATTGCGAAACGGTTCTATCGCAGTTCAAATTTTCTGTATCTCGGCCGGGGAATCAATTATCCCGTTGCGTTAGAAGGCGCACTCAAACTCAAAGAAATATCCTACATTCACGCTGAAGGCTACCCTGCAGGTGAAATGAAACACGGGCCGATCGCCTTAATTGACGAAAACCTGCCAGTGGTAGCTATTGTCCCTCAAGACAAAGTCTTTGAAAAAATGCGGGGGAATTTACAGGAGGCAAAAACGCGCGGGGCAGCGATCATTGTGCTTAGCGATGCTCCACTTGATGCGTTCGAGGCATTTCTTGAACCCAACAAGGACCACCTGATTCCCGTCCCGTCGACCCATCCATTACTCACGCCTATCCCCATGGTCGTGCCACTCCAGTTGTTGGCGTACCACATCGCTGTACTAAGAGGCTGTGATGTGGATCAACCCAGAAATCTCGCAAAAAGTGTCACGGTGGAGTAATGCAAAACAGTGAATTAAAAGAAGAAAATTATGGAAATGAATTTTTACATTTGGTTGGTACTAACGATTGCAGTAACAGCATACGCATGGGTTGTAATTGCAAGGTGGGCAAAAAAACAAAAAACCCGAAAAGTTTCCCCAGAAAATTAAATCACCATTTTGTGTCACTCAGTCACGATTGAGTAGATGTCGTTCCTCGAAAAACTGAACCCCGAACAGCGTGAAGCGGTTTTACATCGTGATGGCCCGCTACTGATCTTGGCAGGCGCTGGCTCCGGGAAAACACGCGTTATTTGCTGCCGCCTGGCCTATCTAATCCGAGATGGGCACGCCGAACCCGACCAAGTGCTTGCCGTCACGTTTACGAACAAAGCGGCTGAGGAAATGCGGGGCCGCGTTGAACAATTGCTTGAATCGGAGTCTCCCCAGTTGTGGATTTCAACGTTTCATGCCTTTTGTGCACGCGTGCTGCGTCGCGAGGCGCCGCTGATTGGACTCTCCCGTGACTTTGTGATTTACGATTCTATCGATCAGTTGAGTGCCGTGCGCCAGGCCATGCGCGACCTGAACGTTGACGACAAGATCACACCCCCTCGGTCTTTGCTGTCGCGAATCAGTCATGCCAAAAACCGGATGGAAAGCGCGGCTGATATTCGGGAGAACAGTCACGGGTTTGGTGACGACCAGCTCGCCGCCGTTTACGAGCTCTACCTCAAGACTCTTCGCACAAGTGGCGCCCTCGACTTTGATGATCTATTGCTGAAAGCGGTCACACTTTTTGAAACATCGGAAAACGCCCGTGAGCGGTACGCCAATCGATTTCGCTACGTGATGATTGACGAGTACCAAGACACAAATCGACCGCAATACATGCTGATCCGCCTACTGACCGATCAGCACCGTAACTTGTGCGTCGTCGGAGACCCTGATCAGTCAATCTATAAATGGCGCGGTGCTGATTTACGAAACATTCTCGACTTCGAAGAGGACTATCCCGAAACAAAGGTCGTCCGGCTGGAGCGCAACTATCGGTCAACTCAAGTCATTCTCGATGCCGCCACCAATGTGATCAGTCGCAATCGGCAGCGCAAAGAGAAAGTGCTCCGCGCCGAACGCGTCGGTGGAGAACCCATTATTTGCCACCGAGCCAACGACGAGCTTGAGGAAGCCGACTTTATCCTCAAACAGATCCGTGAAGGTTTTGAAGCAGATATTGATAAAGCTGCGGTGCTGTACCGAACGAACGCTCAATCACGTGCCATTGAAGATGCGTTGACACGCGAAGCCATCCCATATCGTGTTGTAGGTGGTGTGCGCTTTTACGAACGTAAAGAAGTGAAAGACGCCCTGGCCTATTTAAAACTCGTCTTGGCTCCCGACGATGACGTGAGCTTGCGACGCGTGATTAATGTACCGGCGCGGGGAATCGGAAAAGGCGTCATGGCTGGCTTGTCAGGAATTTCTGTCGAACCAGAGGAGAACTCTCCTCTTTTTGAAGACGCAGGCCTTGATTCCGAAGCGTCTGTTGCCTCACTCTGGAACCGGCTCGTGAGAGCAACGGACAACCGTTTACTCCCCAGTCGGTCGCTCAAAGCTCTGTCACGATTCCGAGAAATCTTGACAAATCTACGCGAAAATATTTCAACGGAACCTGCTTCCGTTGTGCTGGGAAAAGCTCTCGATCAAAGTGGATATATACAGGCCTTACACGACAACGGGAGTGAAGAGGCCGAAAGTCGCATTGCAAATTTGGCTGAACTTGTCTCTGCCGCTCGGGATTACGAGTTGCGTGACCCTGATGCCAGTCTGGGCGGTTTCGTCGACCGCCTCTCGCTCTTATCCGAAGCCGATGAAGAAAATGGACCTGGCAATGCACGTGTGTGGTTGATGACACTGCATGCTGCGAAAGGGCTCGAATTCCCCCTTGTCGTCATCGCTGGAATGGAAGATGGGTTGTTCCCCCATGCCCGCGCCACTGCAGACGACGACGAACTGGAAGAGGAACGTCGGCTCTGTTATGTTGGGATGACTCGGGCTGAATCAACTCTCGTATTGACAAGTGCAGCCAGACGACGCGTGTTTGGCGAATATCAGTCAACAGAACCATCGCGGTTTTTTGACGAAATCCCCGCTGAACTTGTCACGGTCATTGAACCAACCTATGGGCCTGCTCTCTTTGGTACCTCCACCGGCGGGCGGCGTGGTCAATGGCGTCGCCGATCACAACGAACACAATCATTAGACTCGCCACCAATAGCATATGACGAGGCCGATGAAGACCAATCAGCTGCCGGAATCTCTCGTGGGGCGCGTGTTCGCCACCCAACATTTGGCACTGGCACGGTCGTCAACGTCGAAACGTTAATTGGTGACGTGAAACTGACGGTCCGATTTAATTTGGTCGGTGAAAAAAAACTGCTCGCGCGTTACGCAAAACTGGAACGTATCTGAATCGCTGTACGAGCCATTCCCCAACCTTGGGGATAATGCTGATTAAATGTCACCAAGAACCGAGTGAAGCAAGTTCATGATTGTTTGAGGGAAAATTCCTAGAATGAGTGAGACCATGGCAATGAGCATCAATGGTACCGTCATCGTAAGGGGTGGATCCGATAGATCCTTCGCTTCAAGGGCCGGGTTTAACGGACCGAAGAAAATCTGCCGAGCTGCGTTGAACGAGTAGGCAACCGTCAACAACACTGCGGCTAGCCCAACAAGGGCAATCACGACGCCGAACGCCCCGCTCAATACCCCTCTTTCAAATATTCCTGAGAACATAATCCATTCGGCCGTAAAACTACTAAACGGTGGAAACCCAGACAGCATCATGCACCCGACGATCCAAAGAGCAGCCGTCACGGGCATGCGTCTTGCGAGACCTCCCATCTGTCGCATGTCGCGCACTCCAGTGGCGTACACAACGATGCCCGCGGTAGAGAAAAAGACCGTTTTTCCCATGATGTGGCTTAGAAAGAAAAACATCCCGCCCTGGACACTGCTACTCGTCAATGCGGCAAGACCAAGCACGGAATAGGCAATTTGGCTGATGGTAGAACAGGCAGCAAGACGCTTGATATCCGTTTGTGCCATGGCAAGCAAAGATCCATAGACCATGGTCACAAGTGCGAGCACCATCAGCGGCACGCCAAACTGTTGAAACTCACTACCCAGCGGAAGCACCACGACTCGAATGAGGACATAAACCGAGAGATTGGCATAGACAGCGAGCAAGCCAGCAATGCATGTGGGATGTTCGGCATGCACCGGAGGCATCCAGACATGAAACGGTACAATCGCCAGCTTCATCAAGAGACCAACAAGAAACAAAAAGATCGTGGCAGTGACAAGAGGCGAGCCCTTCATGTGGCTGAGTTCCGAGATATCCCAACTCCCAATTTGGTCGTAGACCAAAAGTGACGCCGCCAAGAACAAGAGCGCTCCGATGATCCCCCATGCCAAGCTGATGAACGCAATGCGGACCCGTTCCCGATAGCCGAAATACGCCATTAAGAAGAACAGCGAGACCGTGAGGACTTCCATGAAAAAGTACAACGGGATCAAGTTGGTACTCAGGATTGTGCCGATGAACCCGACTGGGAAAAGCGGCATTAAATAGAAGAACCTCACGTAATGTCGCTCTCGACCCAACTGGTCTTCATCGGCGTAGAGGACTTCAGTCCGACGTTCGATATACCGAATCGAATAGATCGCCAGGGCAGCACACAACAGCATCACAACAGCTAATGTCGAAATACTGAGACCATCTGCTAGCAGGCCCAAACGGATTGCTTCTGGGATCTGAGAATTGGGAGCGACAACTCGATATTCCTCAACAAGTACCTTGCCTCGACTGACTGCCGCGGCGGCGACCAGCACCAGCACCGTCGTGTACAACAGTGCACCCGACGTGACCCATCCAGCAAACCGACCGATTCGATGTCGCAGAACAAAAACAACGACAGACGCAAGAATTGGGGTCAGCAGAATTTGCAGAAGCAAGGCTGGCATTATTGAGCCCCACCAGCACCTAGAAACATATAGGTGAGTAACAGGACGAACAGGACAAGCACATACGACACGTTATAAAACAGTTCTTCTGTATCTGCCCGCAGTCGATGAACAAACCGTTCCGCCTTCACAATAAACAGCCTAGGAAGCTGACGGTGAACAAGGTTGTTAAACTTTGCCTCGACATTCTCGGCAACGTACGTGGCCACTTGAGAAATACCGCCAATGAACACGTGTCGGTAGAAAGCGTCGATAAACCATCGTTTCCATAAGAACGTATGGATCAACGTCGCAACTCGAGATTTTTCAAGAAACTCTTCAGCGGAAACCTTGCGCGTGATAAACAGGTAATAGGCAGGAAGCGCGCCCGCTAAAAGAAACAGTACCGAGAGAATTGGAATTATTTGATGGAAGACTGATTCTTGCGCATTGTCAGGCGAGATCGCTGATGTAGCAATGTTGGCATCTCTCGCCAGACCAATCTCAAATCCATGGTGCAGCACGCTTTCGATGAAAGGTCCGCCAACGCCTGCCCCGATGATAAGGAGCGCAAGTACTCCAGACGCGACATACATCGGCATCTTTCCGTCATCAACGGGCTCACCGCTCCGTACAACCTTTAAAAAAGCATCGCTTTCGGAACCATAAAACACCAGTCCCACAAAACGTACTGTGTAGAACGCCGTCACCGCGACGGTAATAAGGGCGGCAACAAACAAGACTATGCTGCCGTCCGCGACAACCAGCAAGACGGCATCCTTGCTCCAAAATCCGGGAAAGGGTGGAAGTCCCATGAGTGACAGCGCCGCAACAAGCGTAAACAACCATGTCATCGGCTGGTATTTCCGTAGTGCCCCCATATTTGGCATGTAGATGGAGTGGACAGCGTGAATTACGGTCCCTGCACAGAGAAAAAGACACGCTTTAAAAAGAGCATGGCTGACGAGATGAAAAATTCCAGCGGTATATCCATCAAGAAGGAGCGATGGTCCGAGCCCAGCGGCGCCCAACCCAAGTAGCATGTAGCCGATCTGGCTGACTGTTGAATACGCCAGTACTTTTTTAAGTTCCACTGCCACAAGTCCCTGCGTAGCTGCCAAGAAAGCGGTGAAAACCCCGACCCATGCAATGACGTAGAAGAACCAGGCCGCCTCGTCAATGCCGGCCACCCAGAGGCCGTAGTAGAAAATGGGCACGAATCGAGCCACAAGATACACACCGCTTTTCACCATTGTCGCGGCATGAATAAGAGCGGAAACCGGTGCTGGGCCAGCCATGGCCTCAGGTAACCATTCGTGAAAAGGAAACTGGGCTGACTTGCCGAACGGTCCAGCTAGTAGCAGCAGGCTCACCAATATCACCATGCCCGGAGTGGCAGCCATGGTTGCGAGCCAGACCGGAGCGGTTGCGTACAGTTCGAGAAAATTCAAAGTGCCGGCATAGAAGAACACCAGCAAAATCCCTCCGAGCATGAGCATGTCGCCAAGACCAGTGACGACAAGCGCTTTGAGGCTCGCCTGGGACGGGGTTACAAAAGCGGTTGGGTGCGGTCCACCAATCCAGTACTTTTTTTGGTCTTGAAAATAGAAACCGATCAGGCCATAGCTACAAACACCAACCAGTTTCCAGCCAACAAAAAGGAACAGGAGGTTATTGGAAAAGATCAGTAGCAACATACTGGCGATGAAGCCATTCATCCACATCCAAAATCGAGTCTGTGCGGGATCATCGCGCATATACCCGTGGCAATAGACCATGATGACGAAGCTGATCACCGCTACGACGTTGGCAAGAACAATGCTCAGGCCGTCAACTAGCACCCCAAAACCAATTTCGATCGGGTTTGCGAGCCACGCAAGTTCGTGCTCGAGTGGAAGCGTCTCGGGATGAAACAATGCTGGCAACAAACTCAGCGCGGCCACAGCTGCAACCAAGGACGATAGAAGGGCTCCAAGATCTCTTGCCGTCCGGTTGAATCGGCCAAGAAAAGGCGTGACGGCCACCCCGATCAGCGGTGCGAAGATGCACACCCAAGCAGCGGTTGTTGTCATCCTGTCACCTCGGAAGACCGATCGGGATAGCCGGGTCAATGAACTGGGAAACCACCACTCCATTGAAGAGGCCAAGCAGGATGACCCCCGCTGCGAGGATAAGCATGGGGACAAGCATGGTTAACGGCACCTTCTCCCGGTCCGGCTCTCCGTGAGACGACACGGTCATTTCTGTCGCTATTTCGTCTTCGTCGGCGGTTAGGTACATATAGCGGACCACATTGGCCAGGTAACCAATGGCCAGCACACTGCTAACTAGGATGACACCAACAAACACCCACTGCTCCCCGTCGATTGCACCAAGAATTAGATAGACCTTGCTAAAAAAACCACCGGTCGGCGGAAGGCCGATCATGCCAAATGCGCAGATGGTAAACGCTGCCGTAGTCAATGGCATTTTTCTGGAAAGGTTTCGAAAAGTGTGAATCTCTCGACGTCCCGTTTGGTAAACGATGGCGCCGGCCACTAGGAACAGGCAACACTTCATAAACGCATGGTTGACTAGATGCAGGATTCCCCCTGTGAAGCCCATCCCATTGGCAAGACCGATACCCAAAACGATGTAGCCAATCTGTGCGATAGACGAGTAGGCCAACATTCGTTTGAGATCCGATTGCACGATCGCCATAACGGAACCCAGAATCATGGCGACCGCCGCCATCCAACTCAACACTGTGGTAACCGGAAACGTCTCAACGGAAAAACTTGGTTCAAATACAAAGAACATCACCCTTGCCAACACGTACGCGGCAACCTTTGTTGTCGTGCCGGCGACCAGAGCACTGACAGCCGAGGGAGCGTTGGTGTACGCACCGGGAAGCCAAGCATGCATCGGGAATAGCGCCATCTTGAGCGAGATTCCAATGACGAAGAAGGCAAAGCCGACCAGCACAGCATTCGATTCGTAGAGCCCTGGCAGAATGCGGGCCAAGTCAGTCATGTTCAGCGAACCCGTTACGCTGTAGAGATATCCTACCGAGAGCAGATAGAAGGCAGCTCCAACGGTCCCAAGAATCACATAGCGGAAGGCAGACACCACCGCCACTCCTCTACCAAGTGAAACCAATGCGTAGCAGGAAATGGAAGTAATTTCGAGAAACACGTAGAGATTGAACATGTCGGCTGTTGACACGAGACCCGTCAGCCCACTTACGAGAATGAGATAGAGGCTGTAAAAGGGCACCTCTTGGTCCGGTGCCTCCTTCAGAATGCTCTTCTTCGAGTAAATCGCTACGAGAAGAGTGACAAAGGTCAGCAGCAGGAGCATGAGGACGGCAAGGTGATCGACATAAAACGCAATCCCCCACGGCGGTTCCCAGCCACCCATGAAATACTCGACCGGTCCGACGTTGAGAACCCGACCTGCTAACACCAGAGACAAGCCAAAGGAACATAACAACGCGAGCACGGAAACGGGGAACACTAAACGTCGATGCCTCCAACCAAGGAGCGGAAGGATAAAGGAGGTGATTAGAGGTACAATGACGATGAGGATGGGCGTCGCTGATTGATGAATATTCATCCGGATGATCGGATTCTCTTTAGCAATTCGTCCTCTTCCAGTGTCCCGTACCTCCTGTAAATTCTAAGAAGTAGAGCTAGCGCAACCCCAGTGGTGGCCACACCGACGACGATCGCGGTAAGCATAAGCACGTGAGGCAATGGGTTGACGTAGCTGGACGCATCCAAATGTGCCGGACTGCCCGAGCTATGACTTCCAAAGACAATGGGAATCGTTGCGTCGCGTTTGGCCGATAGTGATACGACAAATAAGATTATTGACCACTGAAAGATGTTCATGCCCACCAATTTCTTCACCAAATTGGTCTTGCCGATCATGGCGTAGAAACCGATCATCATCAGCATGATGTACGTCGCGTTGTTGAAATGACCAATAATAAATTCGAGCATTCTCTGCCTATTCGAAACCCAAGAGGTCGTAAAAGATTGACACGAGGGCTCCGGTCACCGTAATTCCTACGCCCACCTCGATCACGAGCATGCCGAGGCTACGCGGTTCAGCACCGGGAAGAATGCCGTAATCCAGATAATTAGCCCCGAGGAGCAGACTCAGCACACCAACGCCCGCGTAGAGCAAGACGCCGGTGCTAGTGGCGGCCGTGGCCATAGCAACGGAAAACCTTCGTTGTACGGGTTCTAACCCATCACACAAAACGAGGAGCATGACACTTGATGCAAGGATGACTCCACCCTGAAATCCACCGCCGGGACTGCTGTGCCCGTGCATGATGACGTAGAGCCCAAAAATTTGGACGAATGGCACAAGTCGCCGACACACAACCTTGAGAATGATACTTGGCGCAACGTCTTTCAACGGCTACTGTTCCTCCCGATGGCTGCGCAGGATGAGGAGAACAGCCATTGCTCCGGTAAAAACGACTGCCGTTTCCACCAGAGTGTCAAACCCTCGATAATCCGCAAGAACTGCAGTGACCATGTTCGGCACCGCGGTTTCCTTAAGGCTGTCCTCAATGTATCGCGGGGACACATGAACGGCTGGTGCGGACTGCGGGTCACCTGTGTTCGGCATGTCAAGTGAGCCGAGAAACAACAACAGACCTGTTAAGCCGGTGACGACCAGATGCAGATAGTTCAATCTTTACTCACCCTAGCTGTTTTAAAGACAGTTACAACGAAGAACACCGTTGTTACCCCAGCGCCCACGGCTGCTTCTGTGAACGCTACGTCGACTGCACCCATTTCAATCCACAAGAGACACATGAATAGGCTGAAGGCTCCAAGCAAAACAACCGATGCCAGCAAGTCTCTAACGCTAACGGCGGCAATCGCACACACAACGGTAAGACCTAATAGAACGATGTCGAGCTGCCAGATCACTCGCGTTCTCCTTTTGTCCACAACGGTAGCCGATTGGTGTAAGCAGCTCGGGCAATCGCGTGGGCTGCGGTGGGACTGGTGAAGAAAATGAAAACGGCAATAACGAGCAACTTTGCACTAGAGAAATCGAAACCTTGATAGGTTGCTAACCCCACCAGTAAGAGCAGGCTCCCCAGCGTGTCACATTTGCCGGCGGCATGCATCCTTGTGTAAAAATCAGGAAACCGGATTAGCCCAACAGCTCCCATCAATAGAAAGAAAATACCGGCGCAAATCAAGAACGCGGCGAGTACCGTCACCGCGCTTGTCATGAATTTTCCACACCTTTCTGTTCGAAGTATCGTGCAAAAGCCAACGTACCGATAAAGTTGATAAGCGCATACACAAAGGCAATGTCGATAAAAAACTCGACGCGGTCAAAGAGATAACCAGTCAACACAATCACGGCTATAGTTTTGGTGCCGATAACGTTCACGCCGATAATGCGATCAATGATGTGCGGTCCCGCCACAACCCGGTAAAGAGAGAGTAGAACGGCGAACAAAATCGTCAAGGACGTGATCAAAAAGAATGTGTAGGACATGACGCAAACCTTATCGCTCTAGGCTTCCCTCTCATCACTCGATTCAAGGAACACCTGTCGGACCCTGCTTTCCATGTCACCTGTCAGCACTGCTTGTGCGGCCTTTTCACTTAACGCATGTACATGAAACTCCCCATCTTGAATGTCCAATGTGATGGTTCCTGGTGTCAGCGTAATTGAGTTGCCAAGCGCCACGCGTGCCATGTCGCTCTTTAGTCTCGTCCGAAATCGAACAATCTGAGGACGAATTTGTCCTGGTCGAAACACAAGATAAACGACATGGAAATTTGCTGCGACAATTTCACGCAAGAGCCACGGAATATAGAGACAAAACCGCCACATTTGGCTGAGCCATAATCGGGACGATGCATTGGGGAGTAACAGGTCGTAAGAGAGTGCGGCAACGAGGGCACAACAAACGAAGCCGAGACCGAGGTGTAAGCCATCGAAATGGCCGGAGAAAACCAGCCAGAAGACAAATAGAATTGCAAACGTGGCTGCTCTTCTGAAGCTTGCTGAACGTCCCTCGATCATATCCTAGAGAAATTCTAACGGACCATCAGCCAAGCTCCAACTTAGCTTATCGGCGGAGTGATTTTGGGCGGGGCAACCGTTACGAGGCGCACAGTCAGTTCGGCGTCATCCTGTAATGTTCGACTGATTCAATAATCCCCATTCTAATGGATGACGGACTCACATTCCGTGGCGCACAAATGTAAGCAAGTGCTGGATGGCGTGACCGGTCGTCCGTGTTGTGCGGTGCCGATTCTAAGCTGAAGAGTATCAACCTGTTGAGATCGAAGAGCACAAACACCAAAAGACATACCCGCGGACGGTAGGCTCCCCCAGAAGGAGGGTGCTCCGTCCGGCAGGCGGTCCGTTCAGGTCCGCCTCCGGCATTATCGCGCCCAGCTAGTCGAACACAAGAAGCCCTTTTCCTACCCGCACCCTGTATTGCTGTACAGGCAGCCCCTTACTTAGTTCTGACAAGTCAAATGCGAGAAACAAGCCGTTACTCGATTGCCGTGATAATCCAACGGCTATCAACCAATTCGTCGCCCTCACCACCCCGGATCTCAGCCTTTTGAATGGTCATCACCATCGTTCGGTCTGAGGAACTACCGTCCTTCTCAATAGAGACGGTCACGGTTAAGTCCTTGGTAACTATATCGCCGTCATACGCGGTGACGTCGATAGGGTTCGACGGATCGAAGACACTCGCATTAGCAATCTGTACCGCTCGTTGTAACTCGACTGTAGCATCTGATACTTTTTGTGCGTAAGAACGTTCTTCATCGACGAGGTTGTTCCACATTCCCTGAACTTCTTCATCGGCTCCGGTAATATCTTCTTCCGCCCGCTGCGCTTCAATTACCCGGCCAATGGCTTCCTCGTTCTCGTCCTGATACATCCTTTTTTCTTCTCGGAATGCCTCTTCTGCTTCCCGAGCACCTACGAGATCTCCGCTTAGTTCTTGCATCCGCAGAGGAACCCTCTGCTCCTCCTGCATGCTATCAATGCTTGGACTCGACGCAATTCCTTCCTCCTCGGGCGGGAAAAAGACCATTGACATGTTGCCCACGGTAGACCGATCGTTAAACCGAGACGCTTGGAAGAACGCCCGAACGAGCTGGGATTCTTCTCCCCCTCCGCCACAGGCTGTTAAGAATCCGCCTCCAATAAATAGCCCAGTGATGACGATAAGTGATCGCTTAATGATTACACGAGACATGGCAGTGCCTCCTCTACAATTAAAAGATGTAACGTAACTTAATTTCCAGGGACAACGTGTTCTTCGCCGCCCCGCTCGACGAGTCGCGCAATTGAAACAACGTTGTCCTCTGTATCAATCTCAATCAACCGAACACCCTGAGTAGCTCGGCCTATCGACCGTATATCACGAGCCTCTGTCCTAAGCACTTTACCCTGCTGGGTGATAATCATCACCTCATTTCCCTCATCATCAAGATATGTAACGCCTACGACAGGACCATTTCTCTCACTCGCATAAATATTAATGATACCCACTCCACCCCTCGATTGCACGCGATATTCTTCGATCCGGGTACGTTTCCCGTAACCCTTCTCTGTCACGCTCAGGAGCGTGCCTCCAGGCCGTACAACCGCCATAGCGACAACTTGATCACCGTTTCGAAGCCTGATTCCCCGTACGCCGAACGTCATTCTCCCGGTTGGTCGGACATTTTCTTCAGAAAAACGTATCGCTTTTCCCTCGCGTGTCCCAAGAAGAACCTGCCCTTTTCCATCACTCAACTCTGCACCAACAACTGCATCATCGCTTCTAACCCTAGCGGCTATAACCCCGTCGGCGCGAGGGTGTCGAAAGGCCCGAAGGTCGGTTTTTTTTACAATTCCCCTCCGCGTTCCCATGACCACAAAACGCTCGCCGTCAACCTGGGGGAAATCCCTGATTGTTTGAAGTGCGGCTATTTTCTCGTCCGGAGCCATCTTCACAAGATTGGCAATTGACTTGCCTCGTCCGTCAGGTCCGACATCCGGAATCCTGTGGACTTTGAGCCAGTAGACACGCCCGCGGTCAGAAAAAATCAAAATGTATGCGTGGGTTGATGCCACGAACAATTGCGTGAGAAAATCTTCGCCCCTGGTCCGCATTCCAATGCGACCCTTCCCGCCTCTTTTCTGATTCCGGTATTCAGTCACTGCTGTTCGCTTGATGTAACCAGTGTTGCTCACCGTGATAGCGACGTCCTCATCAGCGATGAGATCTTCTATTTCAAAGTCTCCTTCAGCTTCGATAATCTCTGTCCTTCGCGGGTCACCGTATTTCTCTTGCGTCTCTCTGAGTTCCCTAACCACGATCTCCATTAAGAGTGTTTCGCTCGCGAGAATTGCGCGAAGACGTTCAATTGTTCGCATCAGCTCAGCTAATTCGTCAACGATCTTCTGCCGTTCCAGTCCTGTCAACCGCTGGAGTTGCATGTCGAGAATCGCCTGCGCTTGGAGCTTTGTGAGTGAAAATTGCGTTTCAAGACCATTCCGAGCTTCTGTGGGATTGTTTGAAGCCCGGATCAATTTGATAACTGTATCCAAATGGTCCAGTGCTATTTTTAGTCCTTCAAGAATATGAGCACGTGCTTCGGCTTTCCGAAGATCGTGTTCAGTTCTTCGTCGGACGATCTCACGACGGAATTCAACAAAATGCTCGACAACGTCAAGCAACGAAAGAACCTGCGGTCGCCCCGCAACAATGGCGAGTGTGATGATGCCGAAAAATGTCTGCAGTTGTGTGTGCTTGAAAAGATTATTTAAAACCACTTCCGGCACTTCGCCACGCTTGAGTTCTATAACGATCCGCATGCCAGATCGATCCGACTCATCACGTAAATCGGCAATACCTTCAATAGTTTTTTCCCGCGTCAGTCCTGCAATCTTTTCAAGCAGCCGTGCTTTATTAATTTGATAGGGAATCTCCGTAACAATAATTGCATCTCTTTCGCTCTTCTTGTCCGAGATTTCAATGGCTGTCCGGGCGCGCATGGTAATGGAACCACGACCGGTGCGATAAGCCTGTGCAATACCAGCACGCCCAATAATAAAACCGCCTGTTGGGAAATCAGGACCCGGAATCCGACCTAAAAGTTCACGTTCCTTTACTGCAACATCTTCGGTCAGATGCTCAGCAACCCATACAACGCCGTCGATTACTTCACGAAGGTTATGCGGTGGAATATTAGTCGCCATACCAACCGCGATTCCGGCTGAACCATTCACGATCAAATTCGGAAATGGCGCTGGTAACACCGAGGGTTCTTGAGTGGTCTCGTCGTAATTAGGAACAAAGTCAACGGTCTCTTTATCGAGGTCCGCCATCAAATCATCAGACAAAGGCCTCAGTTTTGCCTCGGTATAACGCATTGCCGCTGGAGGGTCTCCATCCACCGACCCAAAATTGCCCTGGCCGTCTACCAAGGGATAGCGCATGTTGAAGTCCTGCGCTAGCCGCGCGAGCGTGTCATAGATAGATGCGTCTCCATGGGGGTGTAAATTACCCATCACTTCGCCGACGATCTTCGCGCACTTTCGGTAAGTTCGATTTGCAGACAACCCCATCGAACCCATGCCGAAAATCACTCGTCGATGAACAGGCTTAAGACCATCCCTTACGTCTGGTAATGCCCGGCCGATGATTACGCTCATGGCGTAATCCATGTACGACCGGCGCATCTCGTCTTCGATGTTTACAGGAATATTTGATTGATTAGTATCTGACATGCTGAACTGGAGTCGCCCGTTAAAAACTTAGTGGAACCCGTTATACGTCGAGATTCTTCACGTTTAAGGCGTTGTCTTCTATGAATTTTCGGCGCGGCGCAACCTGGTCACCCATGAGCGTAGTGAATATGCTGTCGGCTTCTGCATCGTCCTCAGCGCGAACCTGTAACAGCGTTCGGCCTTCCGGCTTCATCGTTGTCTCCCAAAGTTGGTCCGGGTTCATTTCGCCAAGTCCTTTATAGCGATTAATCGCAATGCCCCGTTTTCCAACAGAAATAAAGTGTTCGACTAATTCGTCGAATGAGGTAACCGCAACCTCGAGCTCTTTCTTTTCGACCGCCAATTCACTCGGTTGTTCGACTTTGTCGTCAATGTTTTCTTCTTCACTAACAACTTCTGTTGCGGGTTGTCCGTTCCGTCGGGCCGTTTCAGTTTGCGAAATTAGCATCGGGCCTTGCAGAACCTCAATGTCAACGTAACACGACAATAAGGCACGGTATTCGGCGGATTCGACAAAATCGACTCCGATAAGATGACGCTGTGGAAACCCGTTCGTGCGGTCTTCGATCGTTAACAGGTGAGCACTGTGTTCCTCATCCTTGGCGAGGGAGACGGTTCGAAGCGAGGTTGACACTGAACGGGCGAGTTTCTCAACCGTCGCTTCGTTGGTAAAAAATTCACGGTTACGTGCACCGTTCTCAAGAAGAGCCGTGACGACATCCCGACTTGGGCCTCGCCGCTCTACTAACCGTAACAACCGTCCATATGCCATTACCTTGTGGAGCATGCTTTCTAGCTGGTCACCCGTAAATTCCAGGCCAGCTTCGGGAAGTCGAAGAACTCTTGATGAACTAGCGCGTTTGATTAGATACGTATCGAGTCCCCGATCATCTTTAATGTAGTGTTCTGTCTTGCCTCGTTTCGCGCGATAGAGAGGAGGCTGAGCAATATAGATATAGCCTTTTTCAATCAGTTGAGGCATCTGCCGATAAAAAAACGTCAATAGCAATGTACGAATATGAGAACCGTCGACATCCGCGTCTGTCATGATGACGATTCGGTGATATCGGACTTTATCGACATTAAAATCGTTGGCGATTCCACACCCAAGACCAGCAATCATCGTTTTGATCTCGTCACTACTCAACATCTTGTCTAAGCGGGCTTTTTCAACATTAAGAATTTTCCCTTTGATGGGTAATATCGCCTGGAATTTTCGGTCCCGTCCCTGTTTAGCCGAACCACCCGCTGACTCACCCTCTACTATGTAAATCTCGCTCTTTGAAGGATCTCGTTCTTGACAGTCAGCTAACTTCCCAGGGAGCGAACTACTGTCTAATGCCCCCTTTCGACGAACAAGTTCTCGTGCTTTTCGTGCCGCTTCTCGAGCACGAGCTGCTTCGATAGCCTTCAGAACAATGCTTTTCGCAACGTTCGGATTTTCTTCAAGGTGCGCACCGAGGCAATCGTTGACAATCGACTCGACAATTCCTTTTACCTCGGTGTTGCCAAGCTTTGTTTTTGTCTGGCCCTCAAACTGTGGCACGGGAATCTTGACACTTAAAACAGCGACTAACCCTTCACGAATGTCATCGCCACCAACACTTTCCTTCGGGTCTCGCGATAAGTTGTTCTTGTTCGCGTAGCTGTTGAGTGTTCGGGTTAACGCTGAGCGGAACCCGGACAAATGGGTTCCCCCCTCTTGGGTGTTGATGTTGTTCGCGAACGAATAGACAGCATCACCGTAGCCTTTGTTCCACTGCAAAGCAATCTCGACCTCAACACCGTCCTTTGTCCCCTGCATATAAATAGGCGCACTATTTACTACCGCCTTGTTCTTGTTAATGAACTCTACAAATTCACGAATCCCTCCGTCGTACTTGAACGGTCGATTCTTACCAGTCCGTTCGTCATTAAGAGAAATCTGAACCCCAGCATTTAGGAAAGCAAGTTCTCTCAGCCGATGAGCCAGCGTGTCAAAACTGTAATCAGTGGTATCAAACACCTGCTCGTCTGGTTTGAACGTTACCTTTGTACCACGACGTTTGGTTGTCCCAACAACGTCAAGGCTACTTGTCGGATGACCCCGCTTATAGCTCTGTTGATAAACCTGTCCGTCTCGCCAAATCTCAAGGTTAAGCGATTCTGATAATGCATTAACGACAGAGATTCCAACACCGTGTAACCCACCAGAAACTTTATATGTGTCGTTATTAAACTTTCCGCCTGCATGCAGAACGGTCATTACAACTTCCGCCGCGGATTTCCCACTTACATGCTGGCCAACAGGTATACCCCGACCGTTGTCTGAAATTGTGACCGAGTTGTCGATATGAACCGTCACGCTAACCGTATCGCAAAAGCCCGCCAGGGCTTCATCAACTGAGTTATCTACAACCTCATAAACCAGATGGTGCAATCCTGGGGCGCCGGTCGACCCGATATACATCGCGGGTCTCTTACGAACCGCTTCAAGGCCCTCTAAAACCTTGATTTTATCTGCACCATAGTCTTGAGATTCTTCTGTCTGATTAGGCTGTTCTATCAACGGCGCCGCACTTTTTTCCTTTACCGGGGGACGGATCTCTTCCTGTTCAAGCTGCGTCATACTTCTACTACTACCTGGCTTCGACCGAGGCGAGGACGCTCATTACACACGCATCGGCATAATTACGTAGGTATAACTCGCTTCCTGTCCAGCAGGATGCATCACCGCCTGGCTCATTTCATCTTTGAGTTCAAGAACAACACTGTCTGTGTCGACTGCTGCAAGAAAATCGAGCACATACTGAGCGTTAAAACAAATTTCTACCTCGCCGTCACCATAATTAACCGCCAGTTCTTCCGCTGCTTCCCCGACCTCAGCGCTCTCTGACCGGACTTCTACCATGCCATCAGATAGCCGCATTTTCACTGCCTGTGACCGTTCGCTCGAGAGAAGCCTTACTCTTTTTATGGCACTTGTTAGGCGGTCGCGATCAAATTCAATTTTTTTATCATTCCCTTTTGGGATTACTCGTTCAAACGCGGGAAACTGCGCGTCGATCATTCTAGAAATTAACTGGCGTCCATCAACCTTAAAAAAGAGATGAGCTTCGCCACATTCGTACAGAATATCCTTACTTTCTCCGACCGCAAGAAGTTTCGAAAGCTCTATTAGTGTTTTTTTTGGGAAAATTGTTCGGGCTTCTTCTATTTCCTCTGGCTCTCTCGGGGTTGTAGCCAACGCTAAGCGATGTCCATCAGTTGCTATCAAATCCATAGAGTCTTTTTTTAAAACAAAAAGGGCGCCATTTAAAAAATACCGCGTATCTTCACCAGTAATAGCAAACTGAGTTCTCGAAATCATTAAACGCAACAAGTCACGCGAGAGTAATATTTGGGTTTTTCCTGGTGGTTCTAGTACAGCAGGAAAATCATTACTAGGAAGAGTTTGTATCTTTGATTTAAATTGATCCGCTGTAATTACTACTTGGTTTTTGTCTTCATCCTTTTTAATCCTAATGTCTGTTTCTGGAAGCTCACGAACAATTTCGAACAGTTTCTTAGCTGGTAGCGTAAGGACTCCAGGTTTCTTAATCGAAGCCTTACACTCACTACGAAGACCTAGCTCTAAATCAGTAGCTAAAAGCTTAATAGTGTCCCCTGTTCCTGCCTCTACCAATAGATTCGCAAGGATCGGAATGGTATTTTTTCGTTCAATTATTCCCTGAAAAAAATAGAGTTCTCGTAAGAGATCACTCTTTCGAACACTTAAATCCATGGAACTCAAGACCTCGATTGGAGAGCCAAGACCGATTGATCAGTTAATAACTACATGATCAATAAAAACTTATATAAATTATAACAAGAAAGAAGGTCTGTTGAAACCGCGGATGGTTATTTTAAGTATATTAAAATCAACTATTTAACGTTATTAAAAGTAACTTAAAACGGTGGGTTATTGTAGGGCTACTTGTGGATATATTTTCATCCACAAAATATCCACCAGTAACAAGTGGTTGATTGTGGATAAAGACCTTTAAGTAAACCTATTTACTAGTTAAAAGACTCTAGAAAGCTGTTGACGAGCTTGTTGAATTCTCGATCCTTCTTACAAAGACTTTCAATTTTCCGAATTGAGTAAATAACTGTTGAATGATGCTTACCACCAAAAGTCCTTCCTATTTGTGGCAGAGAAGCATTCGTAAGTGTTTTACAAAGAAACATCGCAATTTGGCGGGGTAGAGTGATGGACTTAGAGTTGTTACGGGACTTTAGGTCTACGACTCGAAGCTTATAATAGTTCGCGATAAACTTTTGAACCTGGTCAATAGTGACGGGCTGATCGTCTCTGTCAAGAATATTTCGTAGTACGTCTTGCGCAAGAGTTAGCGATATTTCAGTTCCAGTTAACGATGCATAAGCAAGTAAACGGATTAAAGATCCTTCAAGTTCTCTAATATTTGACTTAATCCGGCCAGCAATATACAAAGCGACGTCATCAGCTAAAGGAACAGCTTCAGCTTCAGCTTTCTTTTTTAATATTGCAATCTTTGTTTCTAGATCAGGTGGTTGGATGTCTGCAATCAACCCCCACTCAAACCGAGATCTCAGCCGTTCTTCAAGTGCAGGGATCCCGTGTGGCGGGCAGTCACTACTAATAACTATTTGTTTTTGTGCGTCGTAAAGAGAATTGAAAGTATGAAAAAACTCGGTTTGAGTGCCCTCTTTTCCAGCCAAAAATTGCACATCATCGACGAGAAGAACATCCATAGTTCGATAGCGTTCACGAAAGTCCAAAATCCTGTCATATCGGACGGCGTTGATCATTTCGTTCATGAAGCGCTCAGACGAGATATAGACCAGCCTTAAGTCAGGAGTTTGAGCCAGTAAATATTGGCCAATAGCGTGCATTAGGTGGGTTTTTCCGAGCCCAACACCACCATACAAATAGAGAGGGTTATATGAACGAGAAGGTGCTTCCGCGACTGCAAGAGAGGCAGCGTGAGCAAATTGGTTTGATGAACCAACAACAAAAGTCTCAAAAAGATAGCGCGGGTTTAATCCACGAGAGGGAACACCGGCAGGGACACCAGCTACTGGTGGCTTTTGTTCTTGTCTCTCAATAGCTTTTCCTGTCTGTCCGTCGATAACAAAGGCGATTTGCATTCCGTCACGTTGGACTTCAGTAGCAGCTTCATTAATAACATCCGCATAGTGTTTAGTAAGCCAATCACGAAAAAGCTCGTTTGGAACGCGAATAGTGACCTGCTCGCCACTATCCTCAACAAAAACTGTTGGTCGGAACCAGGTGTAAAAACTATGGCGGTTGACTTTTGTTTCGATTCGAGAAAGAACTTGGTTCCAGACATTCGATGACATAGACGATACGAATCCGTTGGAAAGTTTTCGCCCCTATAGCCTTACACGGTACCGCTGGGACGGTAACCGTTATCGGGGTAAAACACAGTAAAAAATACAGTTACGGTTTTTATTAGGTAAAATTTTATTTTTTTTCCACAATTTCTTCCACAGTTGTGGAAAACCCTAGTAAGACTAAAGTGGTCCCCACTAACCGCAGGCCGGCGACTGTAGCACACAGCATTTATTCGACGCAATCGGTAACAACGATTAACGTAGGAGACAGACCATACTTTGTGGGTCAAAACCGAGCTGCTTTAAACAACTTCTCGTCGCAACCGACTAGGAAGAAGCAAGTAAGCAGTCTCTTTCGTTGACAGCTTCACAGCCGCTTGGGTACCATGTTGGTTTGGTGGTCGTCCAGAGGTAGATACGAGTCCATGAAACGCACATTCCAGCCAAACAATAGACACCGCAAGCGAACTCATGGTTTTCTAACACGAATGAGTTCAAAGACGGGTCGTCGAGTCATTCAGCGCAGGCGCGCTAAAGGACGAAAGCGCCTTTCTGTCTCTTAAGTTGTTTTAAATAAAGAGTTTATACGAAATTGGATCACGCTCGCGGTCGCCGCGATCGGCTCCGGCGGCGGCAGGAGTTTCTGAAAGTCCAGCAGAACGGTGCCAGAATTAGGGGCCGACACCTCACCCTCTTTACCATCCCGAATGGCCTCGATCGAAGCCGATTCGGGATAATTGCAACACGGAAGGTCGGCGGAGCGACCCGCAGAAATAGGTCGAAAAGAATCATGAGAGAACTGTTCCGCCAACTTAGGTGTGGGCCAGGATATGACATTGTCGCGTTACTCAGGCCGGGGTTTCCTGATGTTGCTTTCCGCGAGTTAGAAGAAGATTACCGGGGCACACTATTACGGCATGACAGAGCTCATCAACAACGTGACTCAGTAGGAGCTTAAGTAAATTGGAACGGAACCTGGGAAAGACTATTTTTGTGAGACTGTTTATAGCGCCTATTGATGTATATCAACTTGTTTTTTCTCAATGGTTTACAGGGTGCTGCCGGTTTGTTCCGTCGTGTTCGAATTATGCAAAAGAGGCAATATTTACTCACGGTGCCGTTAAGGGAACATGGTTGGCGATACACCGCCTGTGCCGATGCCATCCACTGCGTCAGGGCGGTCTAGACCAAGTACCGATACCAAACCGAAATTCCAAAATATAGAACTGGTGTACAGGTAGAACGCAATCCATGGAACGAAATGTTCTTCTCGCTTTGGTCCTGTCTTTTCTGGTGTTAATCCTTTACCAGAGTTATCTTGTTCCTCCGGTTTCCATAGATGAGGCCAGCCGACCAGTTGAAAGCATGTCTTCTGGAGTTTCAGAAACGGGCGACCCACCGACAGCAACAACAGCAATGACGCCCGTCCCACTCACAGCAGCACCAGCGGAAGTAACTGATGGGACAGGAGATACGTCTTCACTAGATGAGGGAGAGCTTGGTTTAGAGCTGGCTGGTATTACAGCGTTGGTGTCGGCCGAGGCGGAGCAGGAAACAATTGTTGAAAGCGATACAATCCGCGCTACATTTTCGAACCGAGGGGCCGTTCTCACCAGCTGGAAACTAAAGAATCACACCGAGCAGGGCGGCGAGGCGCTGATTGATCTTGTGCCGGTAAACCTTCCCCCAGAGCAAGTACAGCCATTCACTTTAGCTTTTGACGATCCCGAACTGAGCGCTCGTGCCAGGTCGGCGCTGTTTCGGGCCAGCGCATCGACGTTGTCTTTAGGCAATGAGCAGGAGGTGGTTTCTTTTGTTTACGAAGATTCTTCGGGTTTTCGAATTTCCAAACAATATTCCTTTAACCCGAACGGGTATGACTATGTGCTGTCTGTGAGTGTGGTCGCAACACTAAACGGCGAAACGCTACCGTTTGCTGTTCAGTGGGGGCCTGCGCTTGGAGGAGGTGAATCAACGACATCCGGCATGATTGGTTACAGATCAGGACCACGCGCTGTCCTGTATGGTCGAGTCGAAACAGACGGTATTCTTGGTGATAGTGACGTGGAGCACTTTGAAGTTTCAGAGATAGAAGAACGGCCGCAATATAACGGCCAACTTCGTTACGCTGGAGTCGATAACCACTATTTCCTAGTTGCAGCAATAACGCAAAATCCTTCAGTTATAGTGGGCTATCGGTCCTTACCTCTTCCACCACATGACCCAGATGGACCGTCTCGAGAACTCATAACCTTTGAGCTGCGTTGGCCTGACAACGTTGTCGAGAACGAACCATTTTTCCTTGGACCAAAAGAGTTTGCACAGCTGGAACGTGTCGATCCTGTATTGATTGAAGCAATCGATTTCGGTTGGACCAGTTGGATTGTTGTTCCACTCCACCGGTCATTGACCCAGATTTATGAGTATCTTGGTAATTGGGGTTGGGCAATCATCGTCCTGACGTTCTTGATTAATGTGATCATTTTTCCTCTCCGCCACAAAAGTGTTCTTTCGATGCGTAAGATGCAAGAAATCGGGCCGGAGATGAAAGCGATCCAAGCAAGGTATGCGGACCTGAAAACAACGGACCCGAAGAAGCAAAAGATGAACCAAGAGATCATGGAGCTCTATAAAAAACGAGGCGTAAACCCGGTAAGTGGTTGTTTCCCAATGTTGCTGACGATGCCGGTGTTGTTTGCGTTTTATAGTCTGCTATCCGTGGCCGTAGAAATTCGTGGCGAACCATTCATTGGGTGGATCACGGACCTGACGGTCGCCGACCAGTTCTACATCACACCAATCGCAATGGGTGTTTCCATGTTTGTGCAGCAGAGAATGACTCCCATGCCGACCCAAGATCCGATGCAGCAAAAGATGATGATGCTCATGCCAGTAATGTTTACCGGCATGTTTCTTTTTGCGGCGAGCGGTCTCGTTCTTTACTGGTTGACAAGCAACTTGTTGACTATCGCGCAGACGCTCATTACCAATCGAATCATCGGTCCACCAAAAGTCCATACAGTTCGCCCGGCAGCCGAGCGACGGATTAAACAGCGAACAAAGAGCAAGAGCACGAAAATAGCTTTGAAGGAGAAGTGATGACGGCAACAGGGGATTTAGATGCGCGCATGACGGAGTTCTTGACGAACGTTGGTGATGCGATGGGTTTGCAGTTGACGGTCACAACGGAAGCACTTGATGATGCCACTCGTGTATCTATCGAGGGCGACGAATGCGACATATTTCTTCAGAACAAAGCCGAGGGTTTGGATGCGTTGCAACATCTTGTGAATGCCGCGTTTCGCCGCGATCATCCAACCGGTCGCATTGTTGTCGACTGTCTTAATTATCGTAGGGGTCAGGACAGTGAGTTAAGGGAAACGGCGGTCATTCTAGCAACTAAAGCTTTGGAGACAGCGGAATCGCAAGAAGTTGGTCCCCTGAATCCATACGCCAGACGGATCGTACACCTCGCTGTTGCAGAGATCGCGGACGTGTCGTCTGAAAGTGTAGGAGACGCCTTTATGAAAATAGTGGTGATTTCTGCCGGCGACTAGACACGGATCAATGCACTGTTAAAGTATAGTAAATAAACTATTTATATAGAAACAGCATCTTACATTCAGTGTTTGCCACCGACGATACAATAGTGGCGATAGCGACGCCAGCAGGTCCTGGGGGGATAGGTGTCGTCCGCGTGAGCGGGCCTTCGTCAACGACGATAGCAAACAGCATACTGCGTCGCGCTACCCCGCTTAAGCCGCGTCATGCCACAGTTACTGAAGTAGTAATTTCTGACAGCGGCAAAGTAATTGACCGCGTTGTCGCGACCTATTTTCCCCGGCCGGGTTCCTATACAGGCGAAGATGTTGTAGAAGTCAGTGGTCATGGCAATCCGGTGCTTCTGCGCCAGATAGTTGCTGTGGCTATCGCCGCAGGTGCCCGCTTAGCAGAACCGGGAGAATTCACATTTCGGGCTTATCTGAACGGCCGCATTGATTTGGTGCAGGCAGAAGCAGTCGCTGACCTCGCGGATGCGGTAACTCCCAGGCAGGCAAGAGCCGCGTTTGACCAGCTCGAAGGAACTATGACTTTGGGTGTAGAGAAAATCGATCGAGAACTCTTCGATTTAATCTCACTTCTTGAGGCTTCTCTCGATTTTCCAGAGGAAGGCTATCACTTTGTCGATGAACAAAACGTAGCGTCTGCAACAACGGCGCTGTCGACCAAAGTGTCTCAATTGTTAGCCAGCGCCGACCAAGGACGACTTCTACGAGAAGGGTGTCAAGTGGCGATAGTTGGTAAACCGAATGTTGGAAAGTCGACCCTCTTTAATTCACTGTGCGGTGCCCCCCGGGCGATCGTTACAGATACCGCTGGAACAACGCGGGATTTGTTAACTGAAAAAATCGACCTAGGAGGGATTCCCATCACACTTGTCGATACGGCCGGAATTCACGAGACAGACGATCCTGTTGAAGCAGAGGGAGTTGTTCGTGCACAGCGCACAGTCACTGTCGCCGGTGCGGTTGTCGTTGTGCTTGATGGCTCTTGTCCTTTGACGAACAAAGATTACAAAATCCTCGAAGACACGAAGGGCATGAGAAGGCTGGTCGTAGTGAGTAAGCGTGACCTACCATGTGCGTGGGCGCTTGAATCCGAGCCTTTGGTGGGTGTAACAGCTCGTGTTTTTGAGGGATGCCTTCTTTCTGATAATCAAACAGTCTTAGAGATTCTTCGTCACCAACTCATTTCTGTCATCGAAGACAGCGACAATGAAGTTCACACCAAAGTGAGACGAGATATACCAGCCGTCACGAACCTACGTCATATTGAGTTGCTAAAAAAAACACAGTCAGCACTAGCAAGGGCAGCTTCTGCTGCAATTTCTGGTGCGGCGGAAGAGCTAGTCATAACGGATTTGCAGGAAGCGCGTTCTGCGTTGGAAGAAATGTTGGGGAAGAGAACCCCTGACGCGGTAATAGAACGAATCTTTGAACGATTCTGTATCGGCAAATAACACATGAGTAAAAGTTTCGATGTCATCGTCATTGGAGCAGGACATGCAGGAGTAGAAGCTGCCTACGCAGCGGCACGCCTTGGGCAGCGAGTAGGTCTTTGTACGTTATCGCATGACACGGTTGCTCATATGCCCTGTAATCCGGCAATTGGGGGTACCGCGAAGGGCCATCTGGTGAGAGAAATTGATGCCCTGGGCGGTGTAATGGGTCGGGCAATCGATGCAACCGGCTTGCAGTTTAAATTGCTTAACCGAAGTCGTGGACCGGCAGTTTGGTCGCCTCGCGCGCAAGCAGATAAGCGTGTTTATAGTGATTGGGTTGCAAGAACACTTCGGCAAGAAACGCGGATAGAGTGGGTCATTGGTCGCATCGGTAGGCTTTTAGTGAAAGGTGGTTGCGTCAGGGGCATTGAATTTGAAGCTGGTGGTAGCGGCCACGCTTCTGGCACAACGCTTTGGGCCAAGTCAGTGATCGTTACTGCTGGCACATTCCTCAATGGTTTGATTCATGTTGGGCGGGAACAAAAACCTGCTGGGCGATCGGGCGAGCCACCATCACATCAGTTGGCTGAGTCATTAAAGGATCTTGGTTTTCGATGGGGCCGCCTTAAAACCGGCACTCCTCCGAGATTAGCTCGAAGCACTATTGATTTTGAATGTTTTGAAGAAGCCTTGGGGGATGATTGTCCCGTTCCCTTTTCTTTTATGACCGAATCGATCCGTCGGCCACAGATCGCCTGTCATTCCCTCTATACGACGGATCGTGTGCATGACTTGGTTCGCAAAAACATCGATCGCTCACCGTTGTATAACGGACAGATTCAAGGAATAGGACCGAGATACTGTCCTTCCCTTGAGGATAAAGTGATGCGATTTCCCGATCGAGAAAGGCATCATATTTTTCTTGAACCAGAGGGCATCGGTGTCGAGGAAATATACGTAAATGGTTATTCGATGAGCTTACCGGCAGAGATTCAACAAACGTTGGTAAATGCTTTACCGGGTTTAGAAAAAGCGAAGATACTTCGCCCAGGGTACGCGGTGGAATATGACTTTATTCAACCAACTGAATTGTTGCGTACTTATGAAACTAAAAACGTTTCCGGGTTGTTTCTTGCTGGCCAAGTAAATGGAACCTCCGGTTATGAAGAGGCCGCGGCACAAGGGCTTGTTGCAGGGATTAACGCAGCTCAGCACGCGGCACATAAACCACCGCTCACATTTGCACGAAGCGATGGCTACATCGGTGTTTTGGCCGATGACCTTACAACTCGTGGCTGTCTTGAACCATATCGGATGTTTACGTCCCGGGCAGAATATCGCCTATTACTGAGAATCGATAATGCGGACCTTCGCCTTACACAAAAAGGTCGAGACGTGGGACTGGTTGGTGACGAACGCTGGGAGCATTTCGTTCGGCGCCGACAACGATTCGAACGAAATATAGAGACCGTGGAGCAAACCACTGTTACGCTGCAGGGTGGTTTGAGAGTGCGGGCGAGTCATGCCTTAAAAAGACCCGATGTATCCCTTAATTCACTAGTGGATCAGCATGAACTGACGATTCAGACGGGGTCGAGCGGACAGGAGCTAGATTATTTGAGCGTCGAGACGGAGTTCAAATACGCGGGATATCTCAAGCGGCAAACGGCGACGGTTGAACGCATGAAGGACCTCGAGCAACGTCCGATACCAAATACATTTGACTACGAGGGATTGCCGGGATTGTCGCATGAGGTAACTGAGAGACTTGTGGAAACACGTCCGGAGACTCTTGGACAGGCTTCGAGAATTCCCGGTGTAACACCTGCGGCGGTTGCTTTGATTGACGCTAGGTTGTCTTAGCAGGAAGCTTCGAACAAACTTGTCTTGGCAATAAAGACTGTTGGGTAAACGGAACCTCGCCACACGATTACTGAAACGCGCAGAACGTGCCCGCGTAGCACTTAAATTGGAAGCGGCGGAGCAACTTGCAGCCTATGTTGGAATGTTGCAGGGATGGAACGCGCGCATGAATTTGACAGCGTTGGCAGACAACGATTCAGGCCTCGACCGACTAATCATCGAACCCCTGATTGTTGCTAGGCATTTACCAAAGACAGGTTCCTTAATCGATATTGGGTCGGGAGGTGGGTCTCCTGCATTGCCGCTAAAAATTCTGCTTCCGGAGTTGAGTTTGAGAATGGTGGAAAGCAAGACTCGTAAGGGCGCGTTTCTTCGTGACGCGGCCCGTCAGCTGGGGTTGCGGAATGTTGAGGTAGAGGTGTGCAGGTATGAGGAATTACTCTCCCGACCAGAATTGCACGAAACTCACAACGCGCTGACAGTGCGGGCCGTACGGCTTGAACGAAAGGCCTTACGGAATTTGCAGGCCTTTGTGCGGCCTGGAGGGCTTCTTGGACTGTTGCGAGGTGGTGGTGTAAGCGACGCGCTTAGGGATGTTCAACCACCGCTCGTGTGGGAGGCAACTTATCCACTGGTTGAATCGCTGCGTAGTCAGTTGGTTGTGGTGAGAAAGCTAGAGCTCGCTTAGGCGAATAAACAACGAATGCCGACGTTTATTTTACGAATGTGGAAGGTGTGCAGGAATCAGAATTAGTTTTATTATTAAGCATTACAAAGTTCATGATTTGTTGCAAAGTGTCTTTTGTCCTTTAAGTCTGGGAATATCGGTGTGTCTCATGGTGGGGTTGAATTGCTTTCAGCCAGAATAAAGGCCTTAGCTTTATGAGCGTGCGGATATGCCGACTCGACGAATCATGGTATTCCTGAGCTGACTAATATTTCCCAAAGAGACACCTCTTTTCGTTAATAGGCAGCTGGTGTCTTGGTTTTAATGTTCCACGTGGAACATAGTTGACCGATACCAGGTGCCGTGATAGCATAGAATAGCAAAAATACATAAGACCTAAATATTATAGGGCTAACGACATAATGAAAAATATTTTTGCTATTACTAATCAAAAAGGAGGTGTGGGTAAAACGACGACGACGATCAATCTCGCCGCGTCACTGGCTCTCGCTGACCAAAACGTTCTCATCGTGGATATGGATCCGCAGGCTAACCTGACAAGCGGGATAGGCAAGAAGGGTTCATTTCGGCCCGCAGGGACAGTTTATGAGGCGCTGACCGCTGATAGCGAGCCAGAAATCGCCGAGTTTATTGTGCCCACCGACGTAGCTGGTCTATCCCTACTTCCCGCCGACAGAAATCTGACAGGCGCCGAGGTCGAACTTGTCTCTCTCGTTCAGCGTGAACGCCGATTGCGTCCCCTGCTCCAACAAGCCAAAACAAACTTTGATTATGTGCTCATTGACACACCACCGTCCCTTGGACTTCTGACGCTGAATGCACTGGTGGCTGCCGAGGGAATGATCATTCCTTTAACTTGTGATTATTTTGCCCTTGAGGGTCTGGCGGAGTTAATGACAACTCTGCGACGCGTCCAAGGAGCTTATAACCCAAGCCTAGAAATTACCGGTGTACTCCTGACAATGGCGGACAATCGCACGAATCTAGGGCAGCAAGTTACGAAAGAAGTTAAAGATTTCTTTGGCGATAAAGTTTTCGGAACGAGGATTCCACGAAATATCCGCCTCGCAGAAGCTCCAAGTCACGGGCTTCCAGTGATTCTTCATGATGTGAAATCCAAAGGCGCGGAGGCCTATCTGGCATTAGCAAGAGAGTTCCTTTTGAGGGGACAAAATAGTCATGCGGGAGAAATGTAAGCGATGCCTGATAAAAGAAAAGCACTTGGCCGAGGCCTGAGTGCTCTACTCCCAGAAATTCCGGGTCCAACCAGCGGTCCTGGACCATCACCTGAGGTAGCAGGCTTCCGAGAGGTAGACCTGGACCTTCTCGAGCCAAACCCGGACCAACCACGGTCGGTACTTGATGATTCAAAGCTTGAAGAATTAGCCCAGTCTATTCGTTCGCATGGTGTTATTCAGCCGATCGTTGTAACACCTAATCGGCGTCGACAAGGTGGATATCACATAGTCGCGGGGGAGCGGCGTTGGAGGGCGTCACAACGCGCCGGCTTGCTCAAGGTACCGGTCGTCGTACGAGAGGTCGAGCACACGAAACGTTTGGAAATGGCGCTTATCGAAAACATCCAGCGAGAAAATCTTAATCCGATAGACGAGGCATCCGCGTACAAGCGCCTTTCAGATGAGTTCGAACTTACACAAGCACAGATTGCAGAATCAGTTGGCAAGGATCGAGCAACCGTCGCAAACTACCAAAGGCTACTCAATTTGCCACCAGAGGTGAGAGCTGATGTGGCTGCTGGATTCCTAAGTATGGGGCATGCCCGAGCGCTGGTGGCGTTACCCGATGCCCGAGCACAACGGCACATTGCACGGGAGATCCGTTCCCAGGACCTGTCGGTCCGAGAAACAGAGGCACTGGTCAAACGAATCACCGCGCCGAAACAATCTCCTGGAACAACAACGAGCGATAACGATGTCCACACAAAAGCGGCAGAAGAGCGCCTCCGTGTCTCTCTTGGAACCAGAGTGCGAATTGTGAGAAGCGGAAAGGGTGGGCGAATCGAAGTCAACTTCACCTCAGAGAATGAACTGCAGCGACTTTACGAACAATTCATACGACGAGGATGAGGATAGGAACTCTAAATTTAAGGTGAGATTTGGAATTGCTTCGCTTGTCCGTCCGACTAGCGCAGTGGTATAAATAGCTGTTTGGCTTCAGGTTGGAACTTCCCACCCTAGAGAACACCCCGGTTTTGAGATTGTTGCGGCGGGACCGGACCAAACAGATAGGTACGAAAGCTTAATGACCAATCGTGCGGTGGCTGCACGCTATGCAAGAGCCTTGTTTGAAGTTAGCCGTGACAGCGGAGATGTAGAAAAGACCGAACAGGACATTCTGTCGTTTCAACAACTATTAGATGGCCACGATACTCTTAGGAGCGCACTGTTAAATCCGGCTATCTCGGTAGTGAATAAGCGTGGGCTTGTCGGAGCGCTCCTTTCGAAGATGCAGTTGTCGGCACTGGCCGCTCGTCTCCTGCTAATGCTTGCTGACCGAGACCGATTGGAATTGCTGCCAGAGGTAAGTGAAAGTTACAACGCTCTTCTAATGGACCACCTTGGTGTGGTGCGCGCGCGTATTACAACGGCTGAGCCACTGGATAGTTCGCATTTGGAATCAATGGTTCAGGCATTGGCAAGTGCGACAGACCGGAAAATAAAAGTTGAAACTTCGGTTGACGATACCCTCGTTGGGGGAATGGTGACTCAGATTGGGAGTACTGTTTTTGACGGGAGTATTGCGCATCATCTTGATCGACTCAGGCAACGTTTTATTACAGGCACGTAAGACACCATGACAATCAAAGCAGAAGAAATTTCAAAGATTATTAAAGATCAACTCGGTGATTACTCTCTTGATGTTGATGTGGCAGAAGTTGGCACAGTTGTGTCGGTGGGTGACGGGATCGCGCGATTGCATGGTATTGAAGGTGCCATGGCAACCGAGATGCTCGAGTTTCCAAACGGGATTTATGGGATTGCACTAAATCTCGAAGAAGACAGCGTGGGAAGCGTTTTATTGGGCGAGTCGAGGCATATTAAGGAAGGCGATACGGTTAAGCGCACCGGTCGCGTCATGTCTGTGCCGGTTGGTGACGCGATGCTTGGTCGTGTCGTGAATGCGCTGGGACAACCAATTGATGGAAAAGGGCCGATTGCCTCTGACAAGCAATCACCGATCGAAAGGATTGCCCCGGGCGTGGTCGACCGCCAACCAGTGACGGAACCTTTTCAAACGGGCCTTAAAGCGATTGACACGATGGTGCCCATTGGTCGAGGTCAGCGGGAACTGATTATTGGTGACCGACAAACCGGAAAGACAGCGGTTGCCCTTGACGCGATCATTAACCAGAAAGGCCTTGACGTCGTCTGTATTTACAATGCTATTGGTCAGAAACAATCAACGATTGCGCAAGTGGTTCGAACTCTCGAAAACGAGGGTGCGATGGAGTACACGATCGTGGTAGCAGCCGCGGCGTCAGACCCAGCATCGTTTTTGTATATCAGTCCTTATTCTGCATGCACGATCGGTGAGCATTTTCGAGACACGGGACGCCATGCGGTCTGTGTGTACGATGATTTATCAAAACACGCTCAGGCCTACCGTGAAATTTCACTGTTACTGAGGCGACCACCAGGGCGCGAGGCTTTTCCAGGCGACGTCTTTTACTTGCACTCGCGTTTGTTAGAACGCGCGGCTAAATTGAATAATGAGCAGGGTGGTGGGTCGTTAACGGCGTTGCCGGTTATCGAGACACAAGCGGGAGATCTCTCGGCTTATATTCCGACGAACGTCATCTCTATCACCGACGGCCAGATCTTTCTTGAATCAGACTTATTTCACCAGGGAATTCGCCCGGCTATTAATGTCGGCAATTCGGTTTCACGAGTCGGTGGCAATGCCCAAGTGAAAGCAATGCGACAGGTGGCTGGCACGCTCCGGCTTGACCTCGCGGATTTTAGGGAACTCCAAGCATTTTCACAGTTTGGTAGCGATGTCGACAAAACTACGCAGCAACAACTAAGCCGGGGAAGTCGGCTCGTTGAGCTTTTGAAGCAGCCACAATATCGGCCATTACCAGTCGAGCGGCAGGTCATTCTTCTTTTTGCTGGAACGAAGGGGTTTCTTGATCGTGTTGCGGTGGCAAGCATCTCAAACTATGAACAGGGTTTATACCAATTTATGGATGCGCGGCATTCGGAAGTCGTTTCTCGTGTGGCTTCTGAAAAGAAACTGGATGATCAATTAACAGCTGATCTTGAAAATGCCGTAAAAGAATTTACTGGGCAATTTATTGCGACGAATAACGATGCGGCTGCGTAACTAGGCAAAGAGTTATGCCATCACTCATTGATCTCCGCCGACGCCTGCGCGCAGTGAAGTCGACTGAACAGATCACAAAAGCGATGAAGGCAATCTCCGCATCGAAGTTGCGGAAAGCCCAAGACCGGATGGTGGGTGCTCGACCATTTGCTCAGTTGATGCAGCGCGTGTTGGGTGACTTGGCTCTGCAGGTTGACTCAACGTCGCATCCACTGCTTTCGGAACCGGTATCACCCAGTACACCCAAACTTCTTGTTGTGGTGACAGCTGACAAGGGCTTATGTGGCGGATTTAATTCCACTTTGATTCGAAAGGCGACCTCGGTTATTAAAGAGACCGATAGCCACGTTGTGATGGGTCTTGTCGGACGAAGAGGTCGAGATTATTTTGTTAGGCGAGATGCGGATGTGTGTTTTGAAGAAGTCAACATCTTTAATGACCTTCAGTATTCACATGCTCAGGCGATGGCCCGGATCGCGATCGAACAGTACTCAAGCGGTGAAGTCTCAGGTGTGTCGGTGATTTATAACGAGTTCAAGAGCGTGATGCAACAACAGGTCGTGGTCGAATCATTGTTGCCTATTCCTAAGACCGCTGTTGAAGATGAAGACGGGGCACCGGACGCGGACTACCTTTTTGAACCCGACGCGTCTGAAATTTTTGATGACCTATTACCTCGTTACATTGAGACTCAATTTTTTCGCGCTTTGCTCGAATCAGCAGCAGCTGAGCACGCGGCACGGATGACAGCCATGGATTCAGCGTCTCGAAATGCCGGAGAGATGATTGACTCTCTAACGCTGCACATGAATAAAGTGCGCCAGGCAGCCATCACGCGTGAACTGATCGAAGTGGTGTCGGGAGCAGACGCATTATAGGCTGAGGTGGAAAACTCGGTTCTCGAATATGGCAGGAATGAGTCCTTGGAAAGAGTGAGTTTATAAGGACTTTACGCGAAGTAGATAGAGAGGAACGCTAGGCATGGCAGACGAGAAGTTCGGGAAAGTCATCAGGATTATCGGACCGGTGGTTGATGTTGAGTTCGAAAGCGGGCACTTGCCTGCAATTTATAACGCCATTGAAATAGATGCTGGGGACCGGCCTGCAATTATTGCCGAAGTCGAACAGCATCTTGGTGAAAATCGTGTCCGAGCCGTCGCCATGACAATGACGGATGGAATGACACGAGGAACCACGGTGACAGACACCGGAGCGCCGATATCTGTTCCCGTTGGTCCCAATACCCTCGGCCGCGTTCTCAACGTTTTGGGGGAACCAATTGATTTCCCTGATCGTCCAGTTCGAACGGAGGAAAGGTGGCCGATTCACCGGCCGGCACCCTCGTTGCAAGACCAATCGACCGAACTCAAGATGTTCGAAACAGGTATCAAGGTCATCGATCTCCTTGAGCCATATCTACAAGGCGGAAAGATTGGTCTGTTTGGTGGCGCCGGTGTCGGTAAGACGGTTGTCATCATGGAATTGATTAACAATATTGCGATCAAGCACGGTGGTGTATCGGTCTTCGGTGGAGTTGGAGAACGAACCCGTGAAGGGAATGACCTCTGGCTCGAAATGCAGGAAAGTGGTGTCATTCACCCGGATGACCCTGGAAAATCTCGAGCGGCCTTGATTTACGGACAGATGACAGAACCCCCCGGAGCAAGGCTTCGCGTGGCTCTTAGTGCACTAACGGTTGCTGAATATTTCCGTGATGCTGAAAACAAGGATGTTCTACTTTTTATTGATAACATTTTTCGATTCACACAAGCAGGTTCAGAGGTTTCCGCTTTGCTGGGCCGGATGCCCTCTGCTGTTGGCTACCAACCAACGCTTCTATCGGAAATGGGCCAACTCCAAGAGCGGATTACTTCGACCAAGAAAGGGTCGATAACATCAGTACAGGCGATTTACGTTCCGGCTGATGACTATACGGATCCTGCCCCTGCCACGACATTTGCACACCTTGATGCCACAACGGAACTTTCTCGTAGTATCGCGGCACAAGGTTTATATCCAGCTGTTGACCCATTGTCTTCTACCTCGCGAATCCTCGATCCAAACATTATTGGCGAAGAGCATTATTCGGTAGCGAGATCAGTCAAGGAGGTCTTGCAAAGGTACAAAGACCTGCAGGACATCATTGCGATTCTCGGCATAGACGAACTTTCTGAGGACGATAAGGTTGTCGTTACCAGAGCGCGAAAGATCCAGCGGTTTTTATCGCAGCCATTTTTTGTTGCAGCTCAATTCACCGGCATGGAAGGTCGGTATGTACCAATAGCGGATACGGTCCGCGGGTTTAAAGAAATCGTTGAAGGTAAACACGACGATATTCCAGAGCAGGCGTTTAAGATGGTTGGCACTATTGAAGAAGCGCTTGAAAATGCAGAGAAACTGAAGGCGATAGCCTAGAATGACTCTACCTGCGCATCTGACGCTTGAGCTCGTTACACCGGAACGTTCCGTCGCCTTAGAAACGGTCGATGAAGTCGAAATTCCTGGGGTAGACGGATATCTCGGTGTGCTCCCAGGGCACACGCCGTTGCTAGTTGCCTTAAAAATTGGAGAGCTTTGGTATCGACAGGGCGAAGAACGAACGTTTATCTCTGTTGCGTTTGGTTTTGCAGAAGTTCTTCCAGACCGGGTTCGAGTATTGGCAGAGGTTGCAGAAAGTGCAAACGATATCGATATCGATAGAGCCGAAGCAGCAGCTAATCGTGCCCGTGAAAGGATGGTTTCTTCTGTGGAAGACGCCGACTTCGAGCGCGAGCAGTTAGCACTGCTAAAATCAACGCTACGCATCGAAGTTTCGAAAAAAGCACGGTCTATCGGTTCCTAAATATCGCATACTAAACAGGGCGGGTTTCTGAACAGACATCTTTAGAGGATGCGACTCAACTGCGCTGAGCTTACCGACACGGGCGTTCGCCGCACAGCTAATGAAGACAATTACTGTGTCCGAGAGGACCTCGGTTTATTTGTCGTTGCAGATGGCATGGGTGGTCATGTTGCTGGTGAAGTTGCTGCACGAGTGGCAATCGAAGAACTCGAACGTTTTGTTGCTAGCACAAAGAACACAGGTCCTAGTGATACTTGGCCGGTGCCGTTCGACCCGGCGCTTGGACAAAACGGCAATAGGTTAAGTGCGGGAATGATTGAAGCGAATCATCAGATCGCAGCACAGATTAAACGTGATGGAAATTTACAAGGCATGGCTACAACAGCTGTCGCAATTCTCGCCAATGGAAAGCCGCCGGCCTTAGCTCACGTCGGAGATTCTCGTGCATACCTTCTTCGCAACAAAGAGATTTCACGTCTTACGCGCGACCACTCGTGGGTCGAAGAACAAATGCGAGCCGGTGCGTTGACACCTGAGGGGGCACGGGATCACCCTTGGCGAAATATAGTGACACGGGCATTGACAGGCACGCCCGGTTTAGAGGTGGAAGTAGCAGAGAATTTCCAGTTGGGTCTTGCTGATCGACTACTCCTTTGTTCGGACGGGCTCACGACGGTCCTGTCCGACGAGGCTATAGGAACAGTACTAACAAGCGACCTTGGTCTCCAAAACGTTTGCGAAGAACTCATTCGCCAAGCGAATGAACAAGGCGGACCCGATAATATTACCGTCGTCTTGATCGACGTCGATGCTCTCTAACCTTCAGCGGCTTCTTCGATATCGCAGTCTCATACACGCGCTGGTGATGCGTGACCTCAAGGCCCGCTATCGAGGTTCGGTTCTGGGGGTTTTTTGGTCTTTCGCGAATCCGTTACTGCTGTTAATGGTCTACACCTTTGTGTTTTCTGTCGTACTCCCGGGGCGGTTTCCAGGCATTGACGAAAACTACGCGCTGTTTCTCTTTTGTGGACTTCTGCCGTGGACGTGGTTTTCTTCGTCTCTAACAGAAGCATCGAACTCGTTGCTTGCGAACGGCAACCTCATAAAAAAAGTGTTGTTTCCTGCTGAAGTTCTTCCGATTGTCGCGGTGATCGCGAACATGGTCCATTTTTTTCTGGCCCTACCAATCTTATTTCTTGCGCTGGTTTTCTTTGCCTCTCGATTACCAACAGTAGGTGAACTACTTTGGTTTCCGGTCGTTGTCGCAGTTCAGTTTTTGATGTCCCTTGGGTTTGGTCTTGGCCTTGCGGCTCTCACGGTTCACTTTCGTGACATCAAGGATTTACTTTCAAATGGGTTGACACTGTGGTTCTTTGCGACACCGATTTTGTACCCGTGGACGATGATGGCAGAGCGAGGGCCAATATTTTTTGAACTGCCACCACTTGGCAAATTATTGATGGATGCTAACCCAGCTTCACACCTCGTTATCTCGTATCAGGAAATATTGTTTTGGGATGGTCCGTATGGGCACTGGAAATGGCTTCTTTTCACAGCAATTCTGTCTGTCGGAATGTTTTTCATTGGGTATGCCCTTTTTGATCGATTACGTGATTCCTTCGCGGAGGAAGTGTGAGCCACGCAGCTATCACAATTACCAACGCTTCGAAGCTGTACCGTAAATACGCTTACCGGCGGCAGTTCTCGACGTTAAAGAGTGCCTTACTCAAAGGGAATCTTGCGAGTGAATTGAGCCCGGACGAAGTGTTTCATGCTGTTAATGCTGTTTCCTTGACGGTGGCGAAGGGCTCTACTCTTGGCTTGATTGGTCGCAACGGTTCGGGAAAGAGCACACTCTTGAAGTTAATTGCAGGAATTACAAAGCCAACCACAGGCATGGTTGAAGTTGGCGGACGTATTTCAGCGCTCATTGAACTTGGCGCTGGGTTTCATCCTGAAATTTCTGGTCGTGAGAATGTTTTCATCAACGGTGTGATGCTTGGATTAACTACGGGCGAAATTAGGAAACGTTTTGATGAAATCGTTGAGTTTTCCGAACTTGAGGATTTTATTGATGCGCCGGTGAAAACTTATTCATCAGGGATGTATATGCGATTGGGTTTTGCTGTCGCTGTCCATGTAAACCCTGACGTTCTGTTGGTTGATGAGGTGCTAGCCGTCGGTGACGAAGGTTTTAGCCTGAAGTGCTTGGACAAATTTGCGGAGTTTAAGAGACGGGGAAAGACCATCGTGCTTGTAACGCATGGGTTGGGCATGGTCGAGCGTTATTGTGACGAAGCTGTTTGGCTCGATGGAGGCAAAGTGTGTGGCACGGGCGACCCCAGAAGGGTAGTTCATGCCTATACCACTGATGTCGAAAAAGCCGAAGAACGCGTTTTGGCAGAAAGCGACAGAAAACTTCAAATAGCCGTGAGTGCGAAAGGTGAAGTTCCTGTTGTCGTTGCTGACCAACCGGTCAGTAATGATGAACCACCTGATGACATGTTTCGTGCGACACAGGGACGTTGGGGATCAGGTCCAGTTACGATCGATCGCGTAACACTTGAACACGAGGAAAACGAGGCACATATATTCCATAGCGGGGATCAACTTGTTATCAGGCTTGAGGTTAGTACAACAAAACTTGTTACGGATTTTGTGTTCGGCATAAGTATCTTTAATGCCGAAGGAACTTGTTGCTACGGAACAAACACTGACATCGAGGAATACAAGCCGGTTGAACTTGTGGGAACCGGTGAAGTCAAGTTTCTTATCGATCGTCTTGACCTTGTTGAAGGCACTTACAAGCTAGACGTTGCGGCACATACCCGTGAAGGTTTCCAGTACGACTATCATCGCCTGCTCTATACCTTCCGTGTGAAATCTCAGACTAAAGACGCCGGTATTTATCGCCCTGAACACAGATGGATATTTAGTTCCAATATACGAATCACGTAGTTATCTAAAGGTGGCCGTCGGTGAAACCCCAACAGGTGCGCAACTGTTAAACTGAACGGCTCGGTACCAGCGTAATCCGATGTTCTGTGTCACTTGACACTCCGTCACTCGCGCTTCGTTCTTTGCTACAAACAACCGCCCTAAAAAGCGGACTCAGACGTGGTCCGTCTGGGAGCCCTTTATCAATTACCGGGCTGACGCCTACAGCTCAGCTATTTGCAGCGGCCGTCTTTGCTTCCGAGGCGCCAGTAATATTGATAGTGCCGGCTGACCGTGACATTGAGCGCTTAGCGGCGGACGGGCGATTTTTTTTGGGTGCTCTGTCAGGTTTCGCTGAATCTGAGGCAAATCGACGAATACTGCCATTTCCCTCGTACGAAGTCGACCCGTATCGAGAAATCGAACCACATTTTGAGGTTACGGCTGCACGTGGCCGGACGTTAGCTGCACTGGCGCAGCGCCGAGCCCGTCTTGTGATCGCTTCAGTAGCCGCGGTGCTTCCGCGGCTTAGTCCGCCTGGTCGTATGCTCGAGGCGGTTATCGATTTACGTTCATCCGGGACGGTGTCTCCAACAGAACTAATCGATCGATTAATGCAGATAGGGTTTTCTAGGACTGACCCCGTAGATTCTCACGGCCAGTTTTGTTCGCGGGGTGGCATTGTTGATATCTTTCCGGCAGGAGATACGGAACCAGTCAGAATTGAATTCGCTGGTGACACGATCGAATCTCTGCGCCGATTCAATCCGAGTACGCAGCGGTCGATCGCAACCCTTGACCGGGTGTCCATTCAACCTTTGAGCGACCAATTGGAACTGGTGCCTGATGATCTAGGGTCAGTTAATCGTCAGGCTACCTTCCGAGATTATGTCCAACACGCTGGCGGACACCTCATAGTTTCGGAGCCTTCTGAAATAACGGAACAACTGTCGCGTGTGGCCGAACAGTTTCAAAGTAGTTACACCGACGCGCTCGCGCGAGGCGAGGTGGTGCTCGAGCCGGAGGCTCTTCAAGTCAGCACTGACGAAGCAACGAGATGGTTTGATCGGGCACCGACCTTCGAGTCGCTTGCGGTCGGTTCGGTTGTATCTAACACCGATGCGTCAATGACGGCGCGTCACGTTTCCTGCCAGCCCGTCACCGAGTATCACGGCCGCCTTCAAGAGTGGGTTAAAGATGTTCAGCGAGGTCGAGAGCGCGGGGACACGATGGTGTTTGTGGCCGAAACGGATGGTCGTGCGGACAGGATTATTGAGTTACTCGCAGAGCACGGATTGGTGGCGTTGCGGCTTGGGCAGCAAGAAGGTACTTACGTAGCGGCGCTTCTTGTCACGACAGGAATGCTGACACGAGGGTTTCGGTTACCCGATGCCGCCTTTCAGGTTTATGCCGAAGGTGACCTGTTTGAAAACGAGCACTTGGTTCGTCGTCAGAAACGATCTGTAGCAAAATCTTTTTTGTCGGATTTTCGTGATCTTAAAGTTGGCGATCGAGTCGTACACGTCGAACACGGTATTGGTGCATTCGTTGGGCTACGCCAATTAGCTGTTAATCGTAATCAAGCGGCGCACGAGTTTATGGAGCTCCGCTATGCGTCTAACGACAAGCTGTTCGTGCCTGTCGAACAGTTGGATCTTTTACAGAAATACACAGGGGCATCAAATCCGACACTCGATCGACTCGGCGGCTCAACATGGGAAAAAGCTAAGACACGTGTCAAGAAGTCGATGCGTGATATGGCTGGAGAATTACTTAAACTTTATGCGGCACGCCATGCATTACCTGGGCATGCGTTTAATGCGGACACGCACTGGCAGCAAGAGTTTGAAGACGCGTTCGAGTACGCGCTGACCCCCGACCAGCAGACAGCGGTTACTGAAATAAAGTTCGATATGGAAAAGGCGACAGCAATGGATCGTCTTTTGTGCGGCGACGTTGGGTATGGAAAAACAGAAGTTGCGGTTCGCGCGGCGTTTAAAGCAGTGATGGACGGTAAACAGGTTGCGCTGTTGACGGCCACGACGGTACTCGCATTTCAGCATTACAGGACCCTTCGTGAGCGTTTTGCCGCATTTCCGATACGAATTGAGATGTTAAGTCGATTTCGTACGAAACCTGAGCAGAAGTCATTGCTTGTCGAACTTGCGGCAGGAAAAATTGAAGTGATTATTGGCACTCACCGCCTTTTGTCGAAGGATGTTTTATTCCGAGAC
>CAUZRA010000002.1:0-24379 GCA_963582035.1 Vicinamibacteria bacterium
GACACCCGCATCTGTCGATAACTATTAATGGTCGGTGGCCTTACTTTTGATGCTTCGCGTAACACTAATTGCACTCGGCAGCGTAATATTCTGCCTCCTCGTCATTCTCAACGTGGGAGGCTATCGCTATGGAGTGTCCGACCAGGCTTTCTATATACCGGTCGTCAAGCAGGCCTTAAACCCGTCACTATTTCCTCACGATGCCGCTCTATTGGCGGCCCAGAATCAATTATTCGCGTTCGACAACCTGTTTGCACCACTGATTCAATTCAGCGGCCTAACCCTTCCAAGCGCATTTCTTGCGAGTTACTTCATAGGCTTGCTTGTTCTGTATGGGGCAACCGTAGCTATCGGACGCTCACTTTATCAATCGTGGTGGTGTGTGGCAGCACTCAGTGCAGCATTAACAATCCGTCACCGGATTCCCGATACAGCCGTCAACACTCTTGAAGCCTACTTGCACCCACGGCAACTCGCTTTCGCACTCGGTTTAGTCGGAGTTGCAATCTTCCTCAGAGGAAAAACATGGCTAGCGGTCGGTGCGGTAGCCGGCGCAATGCTTCTCCATCCAACGACTGCAATTTGGTTTGCTGTGCTAGTTGGCATTGCCGCTTTAGTATCGGACCGAGAATCCCGCCAACCCATTCTCGCAATCGCTGGAGCAGGTGCCGCAGCCGCAGTCGTACTTTTAGCCAGTACACTTCGAGAACAAATTGTCGTAATGAATCCATCATGGACTGCCCTACTCCAAACAAAAGACTACCTGCAGGCAACCGACTGGCCGATGTTGACATGGTTTGCCAACCTCAGTTTTGCAGCCATCGTTGCTGCTGTCTATGACTATCGACGAACGCTTAATCTGACCACACCGCGAGAAACGGGATTAGTCGCCGGCTGCACCGCGTTGCTAATGCTCTTCCTACTGTCGGTGCCATTAGCGCACTCGGGTGTAGCACTCATCGTTCAATTACAATTCAGTCGAATTTTTTGGCTTTTGGACATCATCGCCATTACCTACATGGTCTGGCTCGTGATCGAAAGTCCGCTTAACACCACAAATAAATCTTCATGTCTACAAGTCCGCTACGTCGGGATAGCACTCATATTCCTCGCCGCATTATCTCGCGGAGCATACGTGTCGTACTTCGAACGTTCGAGTCATCCACTAGTTGAAATTGACCTACCGAACACTGAATGGACCGCGGTAATGAAATGGGCAGAACAGAAACCAATCGGGACCCATTTTTTAGTTGATCCAGGACATGCATGGCGTTACGGATCAAGTGTCAGGGTCGCCAGTGGCCGGGATGTGTACCTTGAAGAAATCAAAGATATCGGTATCGCGATCTACTCAGACGACATTGCTGACAGGGTTTCAAATCGCATCATTGAGCTTGGTGATTTTTCACAGCTCGACCCTTCTCGTGCGAAACGTCTCGCTCGGCGTTATCACATCGATTACCTGATCACCGAACACCCGATCGAATTGCCACTGGTACACGAACAAGGATCATTTTTGGTGTATGACCTGCGCACAGACGCACGATTTGCGCAACGCACCAGTGCGTACTAGTAATGTGGTGATGTTACGTCCTTCGACCTAACAACTGATAAGTTACTTTCTTACTTGTGACCTACGACCACTTCGTCCCGTTTCAAGGACTCGATGGCGGACACCGCATGACCCTCTACACGTGGGGGAAACCGCGTTATTTCCCAGAGCTTCCTTGCCCCGTCAGACGTTACTTCGATGTCGCACCGGACGCACGAGTATTGGCACACTGTCATTGGCAAATAAATCCCTCAGCTCATCCAACACTCATTGCACTACATGGACTTGAAGGTTCGAGTAGAGCTCACTATATGCATGGCCTAGCAGACAAAGCGTACCGCGTTGGCCTCAACGTAGTACTACTCAACCAACGAAATTGCGGCGATACGGAACATCTTTCGAAAGGCTTGTACCACTCAGGTCTATCGACCGATCCCGCCGCCGTAATCCAAGAACTTATCAATGTGGATCGGTTAAATACCATAGGCATTGTGGGCTACTCGTTGGGAGGAAATGTTGGGATAAAGCTTGCCGGAGATTATGGAGCGAATCCGCCGGAGCAGTTACGCGCAATTTGCGCCGTATCGCCGACCATGGACCTTGGTCGTTGTGTGGACGCTCTAGAACGTCGCGAAAATACCCTTTACGAATGGAACTTCGTCAGGAATCTAAAGAAACGTATGCGTCGAAAAGCACGCGCACTACCAGGATTGTTTGATCTTCGACAACTCAATGAAGTAAAAACGGTACGACAATTCGATGAGATATACACTGCCCCTCATCATGGGTTTAATGATGCGGCAGACTATTACTATCGCGCTAGTAGTCTACGCGTAGTCGACAACATCACCATTCCGACACTAATCCTTAGTGCTGTAGACGATCCTTTTGTTCCGCATGAACAATTTTCAGAACAAGCTATCTCAAACAATTCCCATATTACAACGCTAATAACAGAGTACGGTGGACACTGCGGTTTCTACACCTCGCCCGAGACCGGCTTCGATGGGTATTGGGCTGAACAAACAGCACTCCAATTTATCCTGGAACAGATTAGAGCATCCTGACTGAATACTCAGTACTCGCCTAGACCAACCCGCACTACCGAAAATATCAAAACCAGAGAAAGTGTCCTACAGACTTTTCGAGGTTCTACGTCGGAGTCACTAGACACCATCAGTCAAGATCGAAATCTCTGACTGGCTTCGTAAGCGGTTCTGATGATGCGTTCTTAAGAGCTTCCTCAAAGCGTTTCGCCAACGCATCGCTACGACCTTTCTCATCAGTAACTGACTGTTGAAAGATTGCTTCTCGCCGCGCAGCCTCTGCATCAAGAATTTGGCGAGCATCCTCTAAGACCGGCTTATCGTCACGTTCAGGCTCACGATGCGACACGACGCGACGAAGGTGAACATCGACGATCAGCATTGAACCACAACACGGGCAATCTACTTCGATCTCTGACGAGAGTTGAGACATCGCTACGCACCTCTAAAGAAACGAGGACAAATCACAGGAGTGAAGTTACTATGAACGACAAGAGTCCCAAGATGGGCATGCTCGTATCAACCTTCTTCTTCGTACTCTCCCTCAGCTGGAAGCATCGGGCGGTTAGAGGGTCTCAGGGCTTCACGGTAGTCATAGACAGGCATGCCGGCTACATGCAGCAGCATCGTACATGTCGAGGACTTGTCCTCCACCACAACCGTAACCGGGCTACCCTCACAGCCTTCTCGAAACCCGACCTGGCAACCACAGGCAAGCGTTGCAAACCTGAATCCCTTCAGCATGGTAGGAATGATACTACAGTGGAGTTCGCCTTAATGAATACACAACACGAAAGCGACTGACGCCAGTTTAGTGATGCTAATGACTACTCTATTGCACACATTCGTGTTCTATAGAAGGTCAGCGAGATCTTTTTCAAATTCCTCTTTTGTCGCGATACCAATATGTTTACGACACAGCGTACCTTCACGATCGATCATAAAGGTAATCGGAAGCCCCCAAATTGGCCCGTACGCCTCCTGGAAATCTTCTCGACCAAGACCAACAAGCATCGGATAGTTCACCTGATACTCTGCAATAAATGGCCTCATTTGTTCAGGGGTATCATCAACTGAAAGACCAAGCACCACGAGTCCCTTATCCCTGTAGGTCTCCTGAAATTCAACAAACCATGGAATCTCAATCTTGCATGGACCACACCACGTTGCCCAAAAGTTCAAAAGAATGACTTTTCCTTTGTGGGAAATCAGGTCAACTTCCTCACCAGTCACGTCGCGCAGGGTATAGTCGAGAGGTGCTGGTTTGGCATCAGCATCACATGCCGCCGCCGCAGATACGTCGTAGTCAAATAATGATGAAACCGGTTCTAAGCTAAAAGTTGGGGTAACCGGCAGGGTCAAAAAACCAAGTGCCACCGCAGCTACGACTGCCAATATCCAGCGCCTCATCATAATTAGTCCACTCCAGATAGCATCTACGATGCCCCTAATATAACTAGAGAATGTAGCATTGAACAACCTTAAGCTAGGGAAAGTCATCCCGAACACCTGCCATTGGCGTACTTTTGAGCGCGACTCAAACTCAATCACCATTCGAAACCGACCAGCTTTTTTCATCAGGTAACGTAGTTCGTTACCTGCTCACACACTGCAGCATTGCCGAAGAAGTCGTTAGTCAGTAAGATGAAGAGTAAGGCCCAGATAACAAGAACCCATTGAAACACGGTGACAATTCAAGGGTCTCACGACCATAAACTTAGGTACTCTATCCAGAGATAAGTATTGCGCACTGGATAGACTGATATGTCTCCTGACCCTCAAGAGGTGTCGTGATATGTTACGCAGCCAATTTAGAACTCGTTTTCGGTGGGGTGTCGCAGCCTTACTAGGCTTTCTGCTGACGTGCTCTGCCGGAACGACCTATGCCCAGTTTGGCGCCATACCGTACTACGGCAAGAACCGGGTGAAATACGACAAATTCGATTGGCATATCTATACAACGGATCATTTTGAGATTTATTACTATCCAGAGCTAGAGGAACACCTGGGACGCATCGCAAGTTACGCAGAAAGCGCCTACCAGCAAATAAGCGCCGACCTACGCCACGACCTTGCATTTGTAATCCCTCTCGTTGTGTTCAAAACACATAGTGAATTCGAACAACAACTGATATTTCCAGGAGCGAGCCCCGAAGGTGTCGGGGCATTCGCCGAACCACAACGTAACCGTATCGTGCTTCCGATCGACGAACCGCCCGATGGTTTATACCGACTTATCGTTCACGAATTAACTCATATCTTTGAATTTGACATCATTCCACGCTCGATCATCCGCAACACCATCCCTTTGTGGGTAGACGAGGGCCTGTCTGATTACATGGCGGGGGTATGGCGACCTCTCGATCTCATGCAGGTCCGCGACGCTGCCGTCGCGGACATCGTGCCATCTATGACGGAATTCGAACGGTACGGCGGGTTCGCCAGCGGCCGGGTAGTTTATAACCTTGGGCACGCCGTCTTCGAATTCATCGAAGAACGGTGGGGACTGGAAGGCATACGAGAATTCCTTTTTGCCTTACGTCGGAATGCCATTGGTGGTGGTGAAGACCCCTACGAAGAAGCTTTCGACCTTGAGGCCGAAGAATTCGATGATGCCTTTAAGGCATATCTCGAAGAACGTTTTGAAGTCTTTCGAGAAAAAGAGCGCCCAACCGACTATGGACGTGACCTCACACCAGATCCGCTGCGTAGCCGCTATCCAGTCGTGTATTCGATCGAAGCATCACCAACCGGCGAAGTGATAGCCGCCATGGCTGCAGACCGCAAAGACCGAGAATCAGACATCGTACTGCTGTCATCCCGAACCGGCGAAGTGATTGACAATCTCACAAACGGCTTCAATCAAAATTATGGGTTCGAGTACATCCCTGCACCCGGACAGCGTTGGAATACGGTGCCGTGGATGTCATGGGCACCGACAGGTGACCGGCTCGCGTACATGGTTCGTAAAGGCAAGCATAAAGCTCTCGTCGTACAGAATGTTGTCACCAAAGAAATCGAAATGTTAGTCGAACTCGACATGGTCGATGAACCCGAATCACCAAACTTTTCACCCGATGGAACAACGGTCGTATTTTCAGCGCTTGAGGGGGCCGTTGGCAACATCTACGAACTCGACCTTGATACATATGAAGTCACCAATGTGACCGATACAGACCTCGCGGACTATGCGCCATTCTACTCACCAGACGGACGATATATCGTTCATATGACACGCGTGAGTGGCAATAACAAACTATTCCAATTCGATCGAACCACTGGCGATCGCACCCAATTAACATTCGGCACGCATGACGACGCCGGCGGTGAGTTTCTTGATGACCGAACCCTTGTATTTGCATCGACTGCCGCTGACCCGACACAACCTCTCGAATCAGAAACAGCGACCGACGCCGAAATCTTCAACATATGGACACTGGATATTGAAACGGGTGAACTACGCCAACTCACCGACGCCTCGACAGGTGTGGTAAACCCAATCGGCTTGTCACCCAATGAAGATTCGGACAACCGGCGCATTGGATTTATCACCTATTACAGAGGTGAGTACGGACTGCGCTCCATCGAATACGATGAGCCGCTTTATGTCGCTCAAACTAGTGACTTCGGCGCACCAGGCCCAACTATCGACTTCCAGGCTCCTCTTACGCATACGCTTAATCCAATCAATATTCGAAGAAAAGAGCGCTTCGAAAACATGTACCTCGACGCCCTCCCTCCATTAAATATAGGCGTCACAAATAACGGCGATGTTTTTGGAGGCACGCAAATCTCATTCTCGGATGTCCTTGGCGACCAGTACTTCAGCGCCTTGATTTATTCCATTTCACAGTACCGGACCATTGGAGGGTCTTACGCAAATTTGTCCGGTCGATTCCAATACTCGATACAAGGAGCTCAGTCGGAACAATTCTTCTATGGCTATGCCCCCGGACAAATATTTGGTTCCAGCTTCAGCTATCTAAGTCGTGAGCAGGCCATTGCAACCCGTCGCACTGAAGGGGGTAGCATCTCAGGAATTTATCCGTTCGATCGCTACAGACGAGTTGAATTGTCAGGAGGTCTCTTTAAATACCAAGAGACATTTGCCAACGATGCTTTACAGGCGCAGTCAGACGTGTTTCAAATGCAGCAATTTGGAACCACACTCTTCCGGAATGGAAGCTTTGCACCACTCGGTGCACGCTTTGTGCAAGAAACTACTGTCTTACGAGAATATGGTCCAGTCTCCGGGAATACGGTCATGCTTGGGTATGAGTTCGCCCCACCAATGTCTAGTTTTCTGTCACGCCAATCAATGGAATTCGATACTCGGTATTACCTGAGAATTGCTGAAAATGGCGTGTTCGCCGTCCGTGGCCGTGGGTTTAAAAGCTGGGGGCAGTTTCCCGACTTCACGTTTTTTGGTGGATTATCAGAAATGAGAGGATATGACTACCTCCAGTTCATTGGACATAAATCGTTCTATGGCAATGCGGAGCTCCGTTTCCCTCTCATTGAAGCAATGGCAACACCTATCGGAATATTGGGAGGAATCCGAGGCACATTTTTCTTCAATTTCGGGGTTGCTGGTTTCGATGGACAGCCCCTCAGTGCCTGGACTAGTGAAGAAGTCAACGTAAGACCCGTTACTGGATACCGCCGCAACCCAGTGACTGATGGCGTAGAGCAAGTCTTTGGTGATCCGGTTTCTATCACCGGGTTCCGCCTCGCGAATGCACGTGCCTCCTACGGGGTCGGACTAACCACATTTGCAATCGGATTTCCTATACATATCGATTGGTCGTGGCTAACGCTATTCAACAGAGGCTGGGAAGATGTACTGTTCGCTGCCGAAGCAGCTCGGGACGGTCGCACGCGCGGCAGCGACTTCTTCCGGAATGTCAGAATGCAGCTTTGGATAGGCTACGACTTCTAGCGCACCTATTACTGATACGGTCGTTATCCTACCTGGCTAGATATCTATAGCTCCGTTAAACGCACCCAGCCCTCATCCAAATCAAGCGCTACACGGTAATTACTTAAAAATTTATGGCCGATAATACCTCCGACCTGAAAACCGAGTAACGCACTGGGGCGATGCAAGTTCAACACCACAACAGAAAAATTATCGTACTGCACACGGTCAAACATTAAATTCACCCCTGGAAGCAGGAATGCATCCTGGTCCCACCCAGACGTCCCGTAGACCCTCAGTGGAATATGACGAACCGGCACAATCCCCAAACTGTTGGCTGCACTCAGACTGATCGAGATAACCTCACCACCGGTATCAACGATAAAGCTCTTCGGATGCTCACTATTGATGACCCCGCGAACCATCGCCAAACGGTGAAACCGCATCGGCATCTCTATATCAAACGGTTCATCTGGCAAATCATCAGCCAAAATCATGTGGTGATTCTTATAATCAATAATCGTCGAAAGTCCCAGAGCCAATGGCGAAAAACTATTCTCACTACGAGTATCAGGCAATCCACTGAGTGGGGGATTTTTGATGATGGTCGGTACGTTGGAAACATGTAACGTCCCGACTTCGAGCGTATCAACGCGACCTAATTCCAAACCACGAAGACCCACACGTCCAACCCCGGCACTGAGCGTATTGGTGATGGGTCTTATTCCGACACGTTGCGCCGATGGTTTCGACATGACCATCTGCTCGGCACCCGTATCCACCACCAAATCCATCAGGTCACCACCATTCACCCGCCCGCGGACAATGACCTTGTCCCGTTGCAAACGAAATGGAATCGTATGCACCTCGCCAAGCTGGTCCGGGTGACGCTGAAACGGTACTCGATCGCCAAAAGACCGAAGAAACCGAATCTCCGAACGTGCCCAATCACTCTTCTCTGTCCGGCGTACTTGAGGAAGATGATTCACATAGGCTTCTAAGGCATCCGCCGCTTCGTCGTATCGGTGCATACGGCGCAAGACTGTTCCAAGCGTATGGTAGTACTCTGGCCGTTCTTCACCGGATATTGCTGCATGCAACTGTGTGACGCCCTCTTCCATCTGTCCACGCGCCGCGAGACTACGCGCCATCCCATGACGTGCTGACGTATTCGCAGGATCAATGGCGAGAACCTCGTCATAGATCTGCTCCGCTTCGGCAAACAAGCCAAATGCCCAAAGTGCCTCTGCATACAAGGAACGCAGTGCAGAATCATCACTACCAAGGCTATTTAGGACTTCAGCCTCCTGGTATGCTCGAGAAAATTCAGCTACCTGTAATAGTGAACGCAGCAACCCGCCAGACGCACGAAGTAATTGTTCTGGTTTTGCACCGTCTTTAGCAGTTTCGTAAGTAGTCAGTGCTTCCCAATACCGCTCATCGGCGAACAAAAGATCCGCCAGCTGAAGACGAATCTCACTGCGAGCGATCGCAGGAGTTGATTCGGCAACGATCACAATGGGTGCAATCGAAAACGCCAGCATCAGACATATCCCCCTGATACCGATCCCACTTAAGCGCATGCAGACCCTCCAACACTCAGGATGAGAAAACCTGCTACATCAGACGTAGGCAGGCAACTAAAATGTAACTCCTTAATAAAACTATGCCCCATTGGTTTAACCAGTGCAAGACCCTGTAAGCCGATTACACAAACCCGAAGCGATAACCTGGTTCTGAATGAATGGAAGATTAACTGTAAAACCACTAAACAAGCTCAGTTGAATTTTAGAGGAGGGCTACAGAACAACAACTTAGCGAGTGTACGGCTCGATTGGTACACCATCGTACATTTCGTCAACCCGCATGATTTGCTCGTTTCGGCTATAAGTACCAAGTTCGTAGTCTTCACTCATAATGAGGGCCTTCACCGGCTTAGTGGGACAAACTTCCGCACACAGTCCACAGAACGAACACCGAGATAAATTGAAATCAAAATAATCTAATACTTTTATTTTGTGCCCCGGTTCACGGTGACCGCCCAAGTTAATCAGGTCGTCAGGACAAACCTTAGCGCACTGATCACATACGATGCACGTCTGAGCCCCCGTCTCTGGCTCGACCTGCAAACGAAGCAGGCCACGAAAGCGAGGCGCCACAGGTCGACGCTCTGCCGGGTACTGAAAAGTAAAGGCCGGCTCAGGCGTATATTTCAACGTAACCCAGAGACCTTGTAGAAGGTCAACTAGGAAAACCGTCCGGAACAATTTTGCAAGAAACAGCACGATACGCTAACCCCGGTCCTCAACTAAGACAGGCTCGGACTGACCGACCATTATCACGCGTTCTTTCCGAAGCACTGTACTTTCTTTTCGGATCTTGTCCTGTAACCTCATGAGCCCATACAGCAATGCTTCTGGACGAGGCGGACAACCAGACACATAAACGTCAACCGGCACGATCTTATCGACACCTTGCAGAACACTATAGGTGGGAAATGGTCCACCAGCATTCGAGCAACTCCCCATGGAAATCACCCACTTCGGTTCTGGCATTTGGTCGTAAAGGCGTCGCAGTACCGGAGCCATTTTTTTAGTAACAGTACCCGCCACAATCATCAGGTCTGACTGCCGTGGTGACGCACGAAACACCTCGGCGCCAAATCTCGCGATGTCGTAGCGAGATGTTGAGGTCGCAATCATCTCAATCGCACAACAGGCTAATCCGAATCCCATTGGCCAAAGTGACGACTGCCGAGCCCAACTCAGCACACGATCAAGATTCGTGGTGATGAAGTTATCTTCAAAACGATGATCAATAAGACCCATAATTTATAGTGACTTTGCGACGCGGAATCAAGGAGAAAAAGCCTACTTACCCTCGAACCATGTCGCGTTGGTCTCCTTGAAGCTCTCCCACTGGTCTGGAACTTCATCATTAGCAAATATCGCCTCAACAGGACAAGCGGGAATGCACGCACCACAGTCAATGCACTCGTCGGGATGTATATAGAGCATTGTTTCGGCTTCGAATTCTTCCTCGTCTTTACGTGGATGAATACAGTCGACAGGACAGACATCAACACAGGCTGTGTCTTTTGTCCCAACACAAGGCTCACAAATCGAATACGCCATTCAGTCCTCCGGATACTACCAGTAATGTTAACCGGGACAACAGAATACACGGCCGGCTAGCCATGGATCAAGGTGCGCCCAGCATCGAAAATACATCAAACCCGTTAAATAATCTTAATACGACCAGAAAATCCATCGTCATAACCGTGGTAGTGACTTACTGCTGGTTCAGGGTATTTCCAACAATAGTAACCTTCACCGCTATCGAAATCGACAAGCCACAACCCTTTCACCACGACACCTAACATTTCCATATCACGAGTCCACGTCACGACAGACTCATCAATTTCAGATAAAAGCTGTTGGCCCTTAGACGTACCCTCCCCGAACTCGTCCAGTTGCACCCGTATTTGCTGAACCAGATTTACGGCATTAAATGTTTTCTCATACACCCTAGGAAGAAGTTTCTGGGCCTCAAGAAGCGTGAAGCGGCGATTCATCTTAACGTCATCATTCATAATGAAAAATATAAAACCGCCCCCTTACTCCACGGTTTCACCCGGACGACATTCAAGAACGTCGATCCCAGTCGAGACATACTTACGAAGTTCTTTCGGAGTTCCCGTTAAGGCTGGGTAGGTTCCATAATGCATAGGCACGACCTGCTTTACACCTAACAGATCGCAAGCCAACGCTGCCCCCCTCGGCCCCATGGTGAATCGGTCACCAATAGGAAGAAATGCAATCTCTGGATGGTACAGTTCCCGAATAAGGCGCATCCCTTCGAAAACATCGGTGTCTCCAGCAAAGTAGATTACTCGTCCATCCTCGAGAGTGAGGATAAATCCAGACGGTGCTCCAAGGTAGATCGGACTCTCATCGTCCAAACAGGCACTGCTGTGCTGAGCTTCAACCAACGTAACACGAAGTCCTGCCACTGTAATCGTGCCACCTAAATTCATCGGCTCAACCCGGCGGACACCTTGCCGCTGCAACCACCGGCATAGCTCGACCATACCAACGACTGGAGCGTTACTCTCACGGGCTACACGTGCTGCGTCACCGACGTGGTCAGAATGCCCGTGCGACACAAACACCAAGTCAACAGCCGGAACTTTTCGCTTCCATTCGTCAGGGCAGCGTGGGTTATCGACCAACCAGGGATCAAAGATCAACCGCCTACCACCAGGAGTCCCTAGCAGAAAAGTGCTGTGCCCCAACCAAGTAATAGTAAAACGACCTATGGACGCCATAGAGACCTCACGATAACATCAACTCAAGAATGACTTCCCCGGTGCCCATCCCACTAATTCGCGGCCGCCACCGCCGGTCTGAAACACTGCCGCGTGGCCATAAACCCTCGTGGCTGCGTGTGCGGGCACCCGGCAGCCCTGATTATCTCCGGCTTAAAAGCTTAATGCGAACGCTCTCCCTGAACACGGTCTGCGAGGAAGCAAATTGCCCCAATATTGGTGAATGCTGGACCCAAGGCACAGCAACATTCATGATTCTTGGAAATATCTGCACTAGATCGTGCGGCTACTGCAATGTCCTTCATGGAACACCTCAAGCGATAGACACCAAAGAACCTGACCGGATTGCAGCGGCCGTCGCAAAGCTTGACCTTCAACACGTCGTGGTCACGTCAGTTGACCGAGACGACATCCATGACGGTGGCTCAGAAATCTTCGCTGCGACGATTCGCGCCATACGTAGGCAAGCTCCACAGTGCCGGATCGAAGTCCTCATCCCTGACTTCTCTGGCCGTACCAATGACCTTTATACCGTATTGAATGCCGCTCCAAACATCCTTAATCACAACATTGAAACCGTCGAACGGCTGTATCGAGTGGCACGTCCAGGAGGACGGTACAGCAGGGCACTGGATTTACTTAAGAAGTCACACCTATATCAACCTTCAATTCCCACAAAATCTGGAATCATGGTGGGACTCGGAGAATCGCATGAAGAGCTGTTCATCACGATGAGCAATTTACGCGACGTAAGCTGCAGTATCCTCACGATCGGCCAATATCTGCGTCCGTCTATCGCGCATCTTCCAATTGCTAGGTACTACCATCCTGATGAATTCCAAATGCTTCGAGAACGCGCGGCTGAGCTTGGATTTCGACATGTTGAATCGGGGCCGCTAGTTCGAAGTTCGTACCATGCGCACGAGCAGGCCAATGCCGCCGAATTATCCTCTGCAAGTTGTTCGGCTTAACCTCAACTACCATTGCTCATGACACTGTCAACGATAAAACGTCAGGTCATTTCATGTCAGCGCTGTCCGAGACTTCGAGCCTATTGCGCCCGTGTTGCCCGACAGAAACGAGCAGCCTTTAGAGATGAAAGCTATTGGGGAAAACCCGTGCCAGGGTTTGGGGACCGGCGTGCTCGCGTACTAGTCATTGGGCTCGCTCCGGCTGCACACGGCGCCAATCGTACAGGACGAGTATTTACCGGTGACAAATCTGGTGATTTTCTCGTCCGTGCACTGCACGATGCTGGTTTTGCAAACCAACCATCCTCCACACATTTAAAAGACGGCCTCAAACTTACCGACGTATACATCAATGCCGTCGTACGCTGCGCGCCGCCAGAAAACAAACCGACAAAACGTGAAGTCCATAATTGCGAAAGTTTTTTGGAAGATGAACTAAAGGCATTGAAAAACGTACGGGTCGTTGTAGCGCTTGGGAAAATTGCCTGTGGTGCCTACTGGAGACTCATGGCCACACACGGCGTTACGCCAAAACCCAAACCTCGCTTCGCTCACGGACTAGTTTTCAACGAGACCAAAGGCCTAGGACCGGCACTCGTAGCCTCCTATCATCCAAGTCAGCAAAATACCAACACCGGAAAGCTAACAACAAACATGCTCGCGGATGTATTCCAACAAGTCAGAACCTTGTTGAAATAACCTAAAGTCTTCAAATTATGATTCGACTTTCGACGTCTTTGTTTCAAATCATCCAAAGCAATAAGTCAGATAGCGTGGTGGCACGGCGAAGACCCGTGGGTTCCTGATTTTGGCAAAGCGACTACCTTCGCATCCATACCGTTTTTTTTAAAGCTAAGACTTTTTATTTTTAGGCTTATAAACGTGCGTGCATTCACCGAAGAAAAGCTCGGCTGCTTCCCCGAACGTCTCGGACACGGTCGGATGCGGATGTATGGGCATTTTCATATCCGACACCGTCATGCCTATCTCAACGGCGACCACGCCTTCGGCAATTAATTCACCTGCCCCAACACCAACAATCCCGACACCTAATATCTGTTTCGTTTCTGGGTCGATAACTAATTTTGTAAACCCCTCAGGTCGATTCAGTGTAAGCGCACGACCGGATGCCCCCCAAGGAAACTTCGCCACCGCGACCTGTCGTCCGATTGCAGTGGCTTCATCCTCAGTTAAACCACACCACGCGACTTCTGGATCAGTGAAAACCACCGCTGGAATAGCTCTCGGTTCGAATGCAGACGGATGGCCAGCAATAGCCTCAACAGCGACACGCGCTTCAGCAAATCCCTTGTGCGCTAGCATCGGTTCCCCAGAGACGTCACCGATTGCAAAAATCGAACTTTCCGCGGTTCGACACTGTGTATCAACCACAATGAAACCATCACCGTCTCTACTCACGACTGTGTTCTCAAGACCGACAAGATCTGAATTCGGCTGTCGCCCCACAGCAATCAGCACCTTTTGGAAACGTTCCGTGCGCACACTCCCGTTTACATCCTTTAACGACACGTCAATTCCGTCAGTAGCCGCCGTAAGTCCTGCTACTTGTGTCTCAAGATGAATAGCTTCCGCTATCCGACCGACGCGGCGCTCCAGTACACGAACAAGATCGGCATCTGCACCGGGCAGGAGACCTTTCGTCAACTCAACCAAGGTAACGGCCGTTCCAAGGGCCGCATAGACGGTCCCGAGTTCAAGACCAATGTAGCCACCTCCGACAACGAGCAGCGAAGACGGAATCTCCTCCAGTTCCAGAGCGGACGTCGAATCAAGAACCCTCGCATCGTCAAGACTCAGCGCCGCCGGTTTCGAAGGACGGGAACCGGTCGCGATAATTGCGTATCTAAAACCAATTACTGCTGCCAGATCCGAATCATCGTTCAAATCTACGGCAAGCGTTTGACCGCTGGTAAATGTCGCTCGTCCTTGGATATATGTGATGCCACGTTGCTTCGAAAGTTGAGCGAGACCCCTGGTGAGTTTTGAAACCACGTCGTCCTTCCACCCACGCAAACGATCGACGTCAATGGAAGGCGGACCGAATGACACCCCAAAAACAGAGGCGTCTCTAGCATCATTCAGAAGCTTGGCCGCGTGCAAAAGTGCCTTTGAAGGCATGCAACCGCGATAAAGACAAACGCCGCCTGGTCGTGGTGCTTCGTCGATCAGCGTAACCGACATCCCGCGATCAGAAGCAAGAAACGCAGCAGTGTACCCGGCTGGACCTCCACCAATTACAACAACATCGGCGGTGTGCATCGTCTGTGACATCGGCATCTACATTACTATTGTACGGATGAAACGCACGCTTACGGTAGTAGGTGTGACCCTATTGTTACTTACGGGTCTGGTGCAAGGTCAGCGATTATCAAATCCAAGGGTTCCATTGTTCACTCCTGTTGACATTACGGCTGACATCGACGGACTCCCCGAGTCAGAACGTGCCGCTTTGGCAAGAATTCTCAAGGCTGCCCAAATTATGGACGGTCTGTTTCTCGAGCAAGTATGGACCGGGAATCCCTCGTTACTGCTGCAGCTCCAAAATATCAAGAACCAAACAGACCGCGACGTTCTCGATTTCTTCCTCATCAACAAAGGCCCCTGGTCACGACTCGAAGAGAACAGACCTTTTGTTGCCGGCGTGCCTGAAAAACCGAAAGGCGCAGGCTACTACCCGACCGATGCGACACGGGAAGAAATAACAGCATGGATCGATGGACTTTCAGATAGTGACCGCCGTAAGGCAACAGGATTTTTCACGACCATTCGACGCGATGCAAGCGGTTCGCTTCAGGCAGTGCCGTATAGCTTGGAATACCAAGGACCACTTGATCTTGCGGCTACGCACCTACGCGAAGCTGCAACGCTCACTACTGAACCATCACTTAAAAAATACCTTAAAGCTCGGGCCACAGCATTTCGCTCAAATGAGTATTACGACAGTGACATCGCCTGGATGGAACTAGATTCCCGTATCGAACCCACGATCGGCCCGTACGAAGTCTATGAAGATGAATGGTTCAACTATAAAGCCGCATTCGAAGCTTTCGTCACCATTCGAGATGACATCGAAACAACTCAACTGTCACGGTTCAGCAATGAACTACAAGAACTAGAAGATAACCTTCCAGTACATCCAGATTATCGGAATCCACAGTTAGGACCCCTTGCGCCCATTCGCGTGGTCAATGTGGTCTTCACCGCAGGCGATGCAAACAGCGGCGTCCAAACAGCAGCGTTCAACCTTCCCAATGACGAACGCGTCATTCGCGATAAGGGATCAAAGCGCGTGATGCTAAAGAATGTACAACAAGCCAAGTTTGACCACATCTTGAGACCAATCACGATGGTCGCCCTCTCACCACAAGAACGGTCGGACGTATCATTTGACGCATTTTTCACACATATCCTGATGCACGAACTGATGCACGGACTCGGCCCGCACTCGATCCAGATAGATAATCAGCCAACCACAGTCCGACAAGTTCTGCAGGAAACCTACAGTACGATCGAAGAAGCGAAGGCGGATATCTCTGGGCTCTGGGCCCTACAACGCTTGATCGCTAAGGGCGTCGTCGATCGCTCTCTGGAACGATCGATATACACAACTTTTCTAGCATCAACGTTTCGTTCCATCAGATTCGGTATTAATGAAGCTCACGGCCGTGGCATCGCAATCCAACTTAATACGTTCTTGGACACCGGAGCCGTCACCGTAAGTCCTGACGGAACATTCCAAGTCAATCACGATCGTATTCCGTCAGCAGTTGAAACACTTACGAGTCGCATAATGACCATACAGGCGGAGGGGAACTACAAAGAAGCTCAAGAAATGCTTGAGAAGCTTGGGGTCGTTCGGCCTGAAGTTCAGATCGTGCTCGATCGACTCAACGATATCCCAATAGATATAAGGCCGATCTACGCAACCGCAGAGCAATTAGTCAAACAATTGCCTTAGAAGATAGCAACGAAAGGCGCTGCTCTAAAACCTCACATACAAATAATCGACTGCGGTTTGCTATGCAGATACAGCCGCAGCCGGTCCAAGTAGGCATTCTTCGAACAGTTCCTCCGCACGAGAAAAGAACTCGTCTTTGGACAGCGTCCCGGCATCCACGTCAGTCAGGAGCGTCCGTTGAGCAATATATTCCTTGTTCACAATACCGGCCTTACTCTGCAGCAATCGCCAAGCCTTTCGACGCTCCACACAGAACAGCACCAGTTGTCGTGACAACGCAACAACTTGAGGCTTCCCGTCCGGCCCTGGCACCTTCGCGAACACTCCAAAGTCCGGAACAAAAGCTCTGTGCTCGGAATTGAGGTGATAACGGTGGACAACATCCTGCTGAGTAATCCGAAGGAGCATATTTTCGAGCGGGATCATGCCTTCGATCTTACTTTCGTCCTTAATGCGTTTAAGGTGATTCCGGAAACGGGCTTCGGTTGCACACCAATGCGCCACGGTGTAACGATATTTCTCACCCGTACTCTTGAATTTCGTCGTGTACCAATCCTTATCAGCATGGGGGTTGCCCTTGAGGTCAAGTGCCTCTTCATAGGTCTCCCCAAACGCTGGATTGAAAACGAACTCGGGAGCCCCACGTGAATCTCTAACACGTTGCGCCTGATCAAGAGCCATGTCGTCACCCACCCCGTGCTCCGGCTGGCACGTCGTAAAGCACTGGAGAAAACCAGTCCCACGATACTCAAGCGAGTCAAGGATAGCTCTGAAGAATTTCGGCGCATTAGCGATCGAAATCTGCGACACGAAGGGAGATCCGTGACCAGCCAGAAACGTTTCAGCTACTGTCTTCTTCTCGGCCGTCTTACCCTGAGTGGCCGCGCCAAAGGAGTTCATGTCACCACCACCCAACATCGGCGTCGAGTCTGAATTCTGACCACCCGTATTTGAATAAACCTGCGTATCGAGCATCACTGCTTTTACATTCGGACGGTTCTGCAGCATCACCTTCGATACGTTTTGATAGCCGATGTCGCCCATACCGCCGTCCCCACCAACGATCCACACCTTTGGCAACTCTTTGACTTCATCATCGGTCATCAAGTTGTCACTAAAGTGGGTGTAGTCGTAGTAGTGCTGCGCCGTTATCGACTCACCATCACCAGTCTTATTTATAAGCATGTCGGCAAGACGCTCCGGAACAACCGAGCGACGCCCGTGGTCGACCATAAAGCTCTCGCCAAAGAGCCACCCGATCGTCGCACCATCCTGGAACAGTGAATTCATCCACGGATACGGATGCGGGTTATTGGGTGGGGTCGACCCATAGACCGTATTGCACCCGGTATGGGCCGCCATTGCCATGACGCATTGACCATTGTCCAATCTGCCATCGATGGCCTGTAAGTCTTTGTGATTGAATGACTCCTGCTCAAGCACGGTTGCCAGTGCGTCGACAATTTTCTCATCCGATATCGGCCCATTCTCCTCAAGTCGAACGTCGGTATCCTTCTCGCTGTCGCCACCAAGTCCCATGACGACATGGGCCACCGTGCGAACGAACAGCGCGTGCTGCTCTGGGTGCAACGCTGCCAACAATGCGGCACCACTCTGACGAAGTTCAACCGCTTTCTCGGAAAACCGATCTGCCTTAGCGTGATAAAGCGGTCGCATGTAGGCCTCGGTTATCGACGCGATCGCACGCAAGACGCTCTTCTCGCCACATCCGGCACAAGCACCGTCACCCGATACAAGGGCGTCATAGTTTCGGCGAACCATTAAGTGGTTTCGCAGTGTCGCCGTCTTGGAATCGGCAGGGTGCTCGTCGTTGTAAAACCCGAGGAACTTCTGCTCCGTATCTGGCAAAAGGTCGAGAAAGGCGGTTCCGGTCTCATGATCCGCATTGACACTCTCGGTCTCCGCCACCATCCGTAACGCATCGTGGTCACCGCATGCGGTGACACACGCTGCACACCCCTTACACAGGTCAGAAACAAAGATGGAGAACACACCACCACTTCCCGGGTTCTTCTTCTCTGGCCCTTTAAAGATCGCGTTGATCTTGTTGTACGCTACTGGCGCCTGCTCGATGATGTTTAGAAACTGTTTTCGAGCCGCATCCGAAAAACCATTCAATCCAGTGGTTGCCTCACGAACGAGCTCTGGGAACGGAGTGCCCATCTTGCCGCCAATCGCATCGTTCATCAGAGACCGTGTTCGTTTCTCAATCTCCGGTACGTGAGCGTTGAGTTTCGCCCGATCGTCCGTGCTCTCAACATAATTATCGATCGCTGTCCGAAGCACCGTCGCTATGTCCTGCGAGCAATTCGGAAGAGCTGTATCCGGACAGACAGCGATGCACTCCATACACTGGGTGCAGTTCTCAGGAATAAAGAGCGGCGTTTCACGACGGGCGACATACTTGGAAGCCGTATCACCGGTTCCTGCTGCCATCACGCCCATGGCAGCCAGTGGTGAAGCCGGCTGATCGTAACCGTAGTCAGATCGAAACTCGGAATCGAACACTCCGACCTGCGTCACCGGCGTTCGTTCAGTCTGTTCCTCCGGAAGTGGAGTTGAACGACAGGTCGAACATCCTTCACCAGACTCTGCAGGTGGCAGTGAGGGAAGCGGCAGCATAGGAAGGCCACGCATCGTGGAACGATCCGCCGCCGTAATTTCACCCACCTGAATTTCCGTCACGCGACCGAAACCCTGGGTCATGACTTCCATGTTCGACTCAATGACCGCCTGGCCAAGTTTGCCAAACTTCTTCTGATACTGATTACGGACAACTTCTTCAAACTGCTCGTTGCTGATCTCAAAATCCTGAAGCAAAGGTGACACTTTAAAAAAGGCACCAAGAAACGCATTGCCCTGCATCCTGAGCTGTAGATCGGAGCGGTCGGTTGCCTTCCGAGCGATGTCAAACCCAGGCAGAGTGAATATCCGTATCTTTTTGTCTAGAATCTCGGTGCGAGCCCAAATCGGAAGACGCTCCCAGGCTTCCTCTGCCGTCTCATCAGATTCCCAGATCAAGGCACCGCCTTCCGACATTCCATCAAGCGGATTGCAATGCGTGAAAGCTTTGGGATCGCAACAGAGCACAACATCAACATGCCGAAGGTCGCAATTTACCCGAATACGTTCAGGTGCGACAACGAGAAAGTACGAAGTTGGTGCCCCCTTCTTTTCGGATCCATATTTGGGGTTGGCGCTAACATGGATAACCTCTTTGGGACGACCAAAGTCGTCCAGCTCTGTGTTGCGCGCCGAAAGGAAATCATTAAAGTCACCAATGATCGCACCTAAGTTTTTACCAGTCGTGATCGCACCCCAACCGCCGATCGAATGAAACCTCACCGCAATCGCCCCATCGGGGAGCAACGACGGCGTCTCATCAGATTTGACTTCGTATGGATGGGGAACACCAAGAACAAAGAAGGAAGTTCCGTCGGCCGCAGTGCGACCATCTGTCCGCGCCCGACCCGATGTGGCGTACTCATACGCACCAAAAATTTGCTCGGGGCGAAAGTCCCGGGAACCGAGTCCATAAATACCATTAAAAATCCGTGGCATCTCAGATGCCTGTATTGCAGGAAAACCCTCCGCAATTGGACGTCCGTCAATTAATAACGCCTTATTAAGAGCGGTTCGAATATCGCGGCCAAGGGGATTGTCACCGGCCAGTGGCTCATCAGTCCGTTCCAATATGATGGCGTTACGTTTACCCGCAAGGGCCTTCGCAATGGCCTGCTCGGGAAATGGCCGGAGTACATTAACGTGAATCGAACCGACCCTAGCCCCCCTAGTCTCTCGAAGATAGTCAACCGCCGCTTCGCAATTCTCGGCTGCCGATCCCAACGCAATAAAGACGGTCTCGGCGTCCTCAGTTTTGTATTCCGACAGTAGACCGTAGTGACGCCCCGTGAGACGACCAAACTCCTCATGAGACTCGACCAAGTATTGGAGAATCGGCTCGATGAAGTTATTCCGACGGGCGACCACACCCTGCATGTAGTGCTCTTGGTTCTGAACGGGACCCAACAGCACAGGGTTGGCCAAGTCGTACATTTTAGGTACACGCCGACGCGTGGGACCAAACAGAACGCGCTGCGCCTCGGTCGGGCACTCAATGATGTCATCCGGGGCCCCCAAAAACTCTCGAAGGAAGGCCGACTCGTGGCGATAAAAGGTCCGCTCGAGGTGCGTTGTTAGAAACCCGTCCTGTACGTTCATTCCAGGAGTCAGACTCTTCTCTGCAACCCGGCGTAAAATGAGCGCCTGGTCTGCAGCCTGCTGGGCATCCTTACCGAACACAATGATCCAACCGGTATCGAGAACTCCGTTAATATCATCGTGCCCACAATGTACATTGAGTGCATGTTTCGTCAGTGCACGCGCCCCCACCTGCACAATCATGGTCGACGCCTTTCCAGGGGCGTGATAGTACTGCTCTGAGGCGTAGGGAAGACCCTGACCTGACGTGAAATTGGTAACGCGTCTCCCGCACACTGAGTAAGCAATCGCTCCGCCCTGCGCCGCGTGTTCACCCTCGGCTTCGATAGCCCTCGTACTGCGGCCAAAGACGTTAAGCTTTCCTTCCGCGAACGATTGCTGATAGAGCTCGCCACCCTCAGTTGACGGCGTAATGGGATAGTAGACCCCGCCGTCCGTCACACGAGCTTCCGTGTGGTACGCAACAAGTTGGTTGCCATTCGCAGTAATACGCTCACCAGGATATTTAGGATGACCACTCATACAAACATTCTCCGTTTACTGTTCCAAGTGTCTAGCGGCACATGGATCCATACCCGTCGCCAATGAACGACCTTTGACCGCGGGGGGACAACCCCACTTGAACCTTTCCATTGTAGCCGTCGCAATCAGTACACGGCAACACTGAAGAAGCTGACCTGATAATTAATCGGACCCAGTATTAGCCGTTATGTAACAGGATTTGTTTTATGAGCGTCTGCCAGTTGAAACGTCTTAATGATGTAATAAGATGCTCCCGAGGCGACACCCATTGACAAACGCGACGCTCCCTAGCCAGATTCCTATTTTTCCGCTGCCAAACGCCGTACTGTTTCCTAACGTCTTCATGCCCCTCCACATCTTTGAACCGCGTTACTGTCAAATGGTTCGGGACGTTATTTCTAATGACCGAATTATTGGGATGGTTCTCTTAAAGGCAGGATGGAACCTCCACGCCGACCCGAATCCACCCGTTTATGCCGTCGGCTGCGCTGGCATTATCACTCATATCGAGTCACCCGACGATGCTCATTACAACATCGTACTACGTGGTTTCGAACGGTTTCGAGTTGCGCAGGAAGATCAGACGCGTGTCTACCGTCGCGCTGATGTTGACATCCTCCCAGAACAGGTTAGCGCGGACGGAAAGCTTCAACTTGACAGAGACAAACAAAAGCTTGAGAAATTACTTGACCAAAGCCAGTCGCGAACAGGTCCTGAAGCAAAGGTCCCACGAGACATGCCCACTGAAGACCTCGTTAATACCCTTGCGCAGTACCTTGAATTCGAGCCTCTTGAAAAGCAGGCACTCCTTGAACGAATCGGACCACCAGAACGCTGTAAAGCTTTAGTCGACTTACTGGAAATGCGCCTATTGATGAGCAACAAGACCACGACTCCATCGGGCATTCAGTAGACCCGCGGATTCTTTAGGCTGTGACGACCTGATTCCCGAGTTGCTTCACAATATGTCCTACAACGACTTGACCATGAAACCGCCCATTCTCAATAAACACTTCGCCACGATTGGCTCCTGCAACGACCGCCCCGGCAAGATATAAACCAGGGACATTCGTCTCAAAAGATTCAGCATCATGTTCGGGAACATTGTTTGACCGCACGACAATTCCACATCTCTTCAAGAAATCCAGATCGGCTAAATAGCCTGTCAGCAAAAACACTCCATCCACAGGAATAGTCTTCCTCTCTCCATTTTGCTCAATAACCATTTCATGCGGTCGAATCTCAATGACGTTGGTCTCAAAATATGCCTTGATCGATCCTTCCTTGATACGATTCTGAATGTCTGGCTTGACCCAGTATTTAATCGACGAACCAAGTTCTGCGTGACGATGAACCAAAGTAACTGACGCACCACTTCGATAAAGTTCAAGCGCCGCCTCAGCAGCAGAATTCTTGCCGCCGACAATCACAACATCCTTCTGGTAAAACTCGTGAGACTCCGTAAAGTAATGAGATACGTGTGGCAGTTCTTCGCCAGGAATACTTAGTCGATTTGGATGGTCGTAGCAACCGCTTGCGACAATGACTGTTTGAGCCAGAAAAGTCATTTGTCCTTCGTGCTCATGCTCTGTGTCAATCGAAAATGGCTCATCGGCTGCACCAGTCTTAATTTCCGTAACAGTGACACCGTAGTCAATCTCTAAATTAAAGGCCTCAACCACGCGACGGTAATAGCGTAGAGTCTCATCTCGCGTTGGCTTACCGTGCGGTGTAACAAACGGTAAATCTCCGATTTCGAGCAAATCCGGGGTCGTAAAAAACACCATCTGACTTGGAAACTGAAAAATGGAATTAACTAACGCACCCTTCTCCAAAATACGAAAGTTAAGTCCGGCCCGTTTCGCTGCAATAGCGGCTGCAAGACCTGCCGGCCCAGCGCCAACAATCACAAGGTCGTAAATGGCCATAATGGAAGCTAGCTCTCCTTAAAAGTTAAGGCTGGTACTCAACTCGCACATCACTGATCACAGCCACAGTTCGACCGGCATTAATAATATTTTCTCGAGCGTCCACACGCACGACTTCAAGACTTTGGCCAACGATAAAGACTTCGTTAAGTTCCTCAGGGATTTTTACAAAGACACGTTCAGTGCCCATTGGAGAAACAGCTTTAAGTCCTAGTGGGCCCGCGCCGCCTGTAATACGATCAGCCAAGTCATCCACCGATCGAAACTCAGACAGGATAAAGCGTCGGCCCAGAACATTGCCCTCAAACGAAGCGACTGCAATTTCTGCTGTGTAAGAGGCAAATGCACGCCCGGCCTCGACCTCATCTTCAGAATAGATGTGGCGATTATGAAGGTTAAACGATACGGTTGCCTCACCCCGATGAACTGGCAATATCACCCTTGCACCCAACCCGGCATCCTGCTGAATCAAGATGTCGCAAAAAGCAAGGTCTGTATTAACGCCAACGCCCAACACTGACGGGCAGTACACCTCTGCGGGATCCGTACTCAGTCCCTGACCCGACGCTATGTCAGCAAACAGGAGACATGATGCAAGAACGGCGCCTCCTATGACTTTCTGATTCACGACAACGCTCCGTCGGGGTTTCCACCGGGAAACCTCGCAGGGTTCAGAGCCGCTCGCATATCCCCACGAAGCTTCAGTAACTCCAGAAACTCGCTTCGCGTACGAGCATCGTTCCGGAAAGCTCCTAACATGGCGCTAGTCAGAGCGAACGAGTTCTGTTTCTCTACCCCGCGCATCAACATGCAGAGATGTGTCGCCTCAACTACCACCCCTACGCCCAGTGGGTGCAATGTATCTTCTATGACTTGTGCAATCTGGTTAGTCAG
>CAUZRA010000003.1:0-16480 GCA_963582035.1 Vicinamibacteria bacterium
GAAACTTCCTTGAGGAATGGCATCAGTTTTCTCGCCTCAGCGGTATTTTCATCGATGAAAACGATATGTTGTACGGGACCGACTCCGAGTCAAATCATCGACGTGGAAATGGTGAATGGAAGCGAGGCATGCGAGTTGGGAGTGCCCGTACTGGCGAAGTGATGTATTTCATTCCAGATCCTGCAGATCCCAACGATGGCCCGCTTCGAGGGACTAGTTTTTCAGAGGGTGTGGCCGTAGACGCGGCGGGCAACATCTATGGTGCTGAAGTGGGGCCCAAGGGTATTAAAAAATACGTTCGGCGGGAGCAGTGACTGAACGGTACGTGTGTAAATGGATACAGAGGGAGGCAAATCGATGCTTCGGTTCATGATTGGTGCAGTATTCGTCTTTGTTAGTGCGATAGTGCCAGCCTTCGCCCAAGTGCCGTCGTTTGAAGCGGTGACGGATGCGATGTTGGACAACCCGCCACCTGAAAGTTGGTTGAACTGGAGGCGTACGAGAGATGGGTGGGGGTATAGCCCACTTGATCAGATTACTCGGGATAATGTTGACGACCTTCGGCTTGAATGGTCGTGGGCTATGGAGGCCGGGTCGCAACAGACGACTCCGATCGTTCATGAAGGAGTAATGTACCTTGCCAACCCTGGGAATCTGATTCAGGCCCTTGATGCTGCAACTGGGGACCTTCTCTGGGAGTACCGACGACAATTCCCAACCGCTCGGGGTCGAGGACGGCCAAATCGGAACATCTCAATTTACGACGACAAGATCATTTTGAACACCGCTGACGCGAATATTGTCGCGCTCGACGCGCGTACAGGGGAAGTGGTGTGGGAGGCAGATGTTGCTGACCCAGACAAGGGGTTTCACTATACCGGCGGTTCTCTTGTGGCAGATGGGAAAGTGATTTCTGGTATGGCCGGATGCATGCGGTTTTGGGATGACGGATGTTTTATCACCGCGCACGACGCTGATACGGGCCGTGAATTATGGCGCACGTCAACAGTGGCTCGTCCCGGCGAGGCAGGCGGAGATACGTGGGGTGATTTGCCGATGCTGTTTCGCGGTGGCGGGGACGCGTGGATTACTGGCACGTATGACTCTGATCTTGGGCTGACATTTTGGGGGGTTGCGCAGGCGAAACCATGGGCTCAAGTGAGCCGGCGTACGGATGGCGACGCGCTGTACACGAGCTCGACACTCGCCTTAGACTCGGATACGGGCGAGATGCGCTGGTTTTATCAGCATCACCCAGGCGAATCACATGATATGGATGAGGTCTTCGAGCGAATCCTGGTCGATGTTGACGGTCGTCCCTCGGTTTTTACGATGGGGAAGCTCGGTATATTGTGGCAACTCGATCGACAGACCGGCGAGTTTATTAACGCGACGGATCTTGGCTATCAAAATATCGTAGATATCGATTCGACAACCGGACAGTTGTCGTTTCGTCCAAACATGATTCCGGAGTTGAATGAAGAATTGGAATTTTGTCCGAGTCATTCTGGTGTTAAAAGTTGGCGCGCGATGTCTTATAGCCCAGAAACGGAAGCATTCTATATTCCACTAACGTTGAACTGTCAGCGCACTGTCTACAGCGATGTGGAGTGGCGAGAAGGTGGCGGTGGCAATGGGATGGTCGGCCGCAAGAATTTCCTTCACCCGGATAGTGATGGCAATATGGGAGAATTTGTCGCTATGCACGTGAGTGGCGAGATTCTCTGGTCGCATCGTCAGCGTACCCCGTACATTTCGGCGGCACTCACAACCGCCGGGGGTTTAGCGTTTGTCGGAACTTATGACCGTGATGCGTATGCCTACGACGTGTCTACGGGTGAGCAATTATGGAAAACGCGGTTACCCACGTCTGTTCAAGGGTTTCCGGTGACATACGAGGTTAACGGACGCCAGTACGTAGCGATTGGGACGGGGATCGGTGGCGGAAGTTGGGTGTCGATGCCGCGCGAGCTAACCCCTGAAAAGCGTCGGCCAAATGCCGGCAATGGACTTTTTGTTTTTGCATTACCAGCTGAATAATCCGCGTGGTAGAAAATTCCCAAGGTAGTTAAAAGGGTGTTTATGTTGCGTCTAGTTTTGGTGGTTGTGTTTCCTGTGTGGAGGGCGTTATGAAGCGTACCTGCTTCGTTTTTCTGTATGTCTCACTATTGGTGTGCCGGATAGAGCTTGCTTTTGCACAAGGTTCGCCGACACAAATGGTGGAGTGGCCATACGTGGGTGCAGACCAAGCAGCATCGAAATATTCCCCGTTGACCAATATCAACACGGAAAACGTCGACGAGCTCGAGATCGCTTGGACGTGGGAGCCCAACGAACTTCCCAACCAGGAGTTTCAGACACGCCCCGGTAGTTTCGAGGCTACCCCGCTCATGATTGATAACGTCATCTATCTATCCACTATGTATACACGCGTGGTTGCGCTTGACGCAGAGACTGGTCAAGAGTTGTGGGCATTTGATCCCGAAGCGTATCGAACGGGACCACGTGGCGCGGGTCCAGGTGGGTTCAAGCATCGTGGCGTTGCCGTGTGGGGAACCGGTGATGAGATGCGTATTTTTATTAATAGCCGCGACAGTTTGTACTCAGTTGACGCGGCGAGTGGCACTCTTATTCCGTCGTTCGGTCAAGATGGTCGCGTCATTTTGACTGAAGGTTTTCCGAATGACGTCACGCGCGATGAGTTTGATCAGACGTCACCACCTGTGGTGTTTGAGGATCTCGTGATTGTCGGAAGCCGCGTGCCGGATCGTGTGCAACATCGATTTGATACACCTGGGTCCGTACAAGCATTTGATGTCAATACGGGTGAGCGTCGCTGGGTGTTTTATACGGTTCCGCAATCGAACGATGCGTTTGGTGCGGATACTTGGCAAGACGGGTCGTGGCGATTCACGGGTCATGCGAACGTTTGGGGCTTAATGTCGCTCGATGCGGAACGAGGACTTTTGTATTTGCCGACGAGTACACCAAGTAGTGATTTTTGGGGTGGGCGTCGGTTAGGAGCCAATTTATTTGCTGAGTCGCTTGTGTGTCTCAATGCTCGTACAGGAGAGCGTGAGTGGCATTTCCAGACCGTGCATCATGGGTTATGGGACTACGACCTTACGTCGGCACCGAATCTGGTCAGCCTGAATGTCAATGGTCGCAGCATCGATGCGGTCGCCGAGGTCTCCAAGCAGGGTTTTACGTATGTGTTTGATCGCGTAACCGGAGAGCCGGTCTGGCCAATTGAAGAGCGGCCAGTAGATACCGACACGGATGTTCCAGGAGAAGTTCCGTATCCGACGCAACCGTTTCCAACGAAACCACCCCCGTTTGCTGGACAAGGTGTCACGCTCGATGACGCCAATGATTTGACGCCGGAGGTTCACCGCCTTGCGATCGCTGAACTCGAAACCTATCGTCTTGGTCCGTTATTCACTCCCCCGAGCGCTCGAGGGACGTTGCAGCGGCCGAGAGTTGATGGTGGAGCGAATTGGGGTGGCGCGGCGTTTGATCCGTCTACCGGATTACTTTATGTGCGAACATCTGAAGGAACATCGCCCAACCAGGTGTGCAAGACAGACCCAGATGTGCCCGATGTTGATGTTGAGTACACAAATAACTGTCCGCGTGGTGGGTCTGGTGGATTTGCGTTGTTTGGCTGGTCTGCACCGTCCGAACGCAGCCAACTGGGTCCTATTCCACTGATCAAACCACCGTATGCCCGACTGGTTGCGATTGATCTCAATCAAGGTGAGATCGCGTGGCGGGTTCCTTTTGGCGAAGGTAGCCGACTGATACGTAGTCATCCATTACTGCGCGATGTGGAACTTCCAGAGCGTCTCGGTACGCCTGGTGCAAACGGCCCGATGGTGACAGGCGGTGGATTAGTATTTCTTGGAGGGGGGGACCCGTATCTCTATGCGTTCGATGCCGCCACTGGCCGTGAGATATCGCGAGTAGCAACCGAATTTCGGACGAGTGGGAACCCAATGACCTACCGGTCACGCGAAGGGCGGCAGTATGTGGTTATTGCGACGGGGGCCGGCCCTGATGCGAGACTTGTTGCGTTTGCGCTTCCAGAGGAGTGAGGGTGGTGTTTCGTCTATTTATTGCAGTCTTTGTTGGCTTGTTAGCCGTTGTAGAAACGACCGAGGCACAAGAGCACCCAGGAGTTGAGTCCTATCAACAGGTGTGCCAACTTTGTCATGGTGAGCGCGGGCGCGGGGATATGGCGCCGGCGTTAGTACCGCTCGGGTTTGATGTGGAGTATGTGCTGGCTGTCGTGCGAGAGGGATACGGCCAGATGCCTCCAATTTCTCAGCGAGAATTGAGTGATGACAATGTGCGACAAGTTGTTGGCTATCTTGAGTCACTGTCATCTTCTGGTTCGGTAGCGGTTCAGACAGGCTATGACGGACCACGAACACCTGCGGGCCAACCCGACCTCAACGGTATTTGGCAGGTCCTTAATTCTGCGGCATGGGATATTCGTGCACATAATGCGCAGGATGGTGTGCCGGCCGGTCTTGGCGTGGTTGAGGACAACATCATCCCTTACCAGGCATGGGCTTCAGCCCAGCAACAGGAAAACTATGCGAATCGATTCACCGCAGACCCTGTTCGACAATGTTTTCTGCCTGGGGTGCCTCGGATTACGTACATGCCATTTCCCTTTCGCATTTTTCAGACGGCTGATCATGTGGTGATGACTTACGAGTTTGCACACGCAGTCAGAATTATTTATACCGACGGTAGCGAGCACCCTTTACCAAATGATTTTTGGATGGGAGATTCCCGAGGACATTGGGAAGGCGATACGCTGGTCGTTGACACGACGCATTTTAACGGCGAGACATGGCTTGATGCAGCGGGTAATTTTCATAGCAACGAGTTGCATGTTGTCGAGCGCTACACGCCGATCAGTTCGTACCATGTTGATTATGAGGTCACGATTGAAGACCCAGAAGTCTTCACACGACCGTGGACGATGCGTATGCCCCTGTATCGACGGGTAGAAGAGGGACTACAGCTACTTGATTATGACTGTGTGGATTTTATTTTAGAGTCAGCGAATCGTTCGGATGGAGGTGCCCAGTGAAAGACAATGGTTTGCGTAGGCTTGCGACAGCGAGTGTCATGCTCTTAACGTGTCCGCTTTTAGTCTTTGCTCAGGAGCCCACAGTAGAGTTTGACCCGCCACGTACCGAGTGGGGCGACCCTGATTTTCGAGGTCATTACCTTCCGGGCCAGTATCAGCCTTTAGAAATTGCCGCGGACGAAAATTGGGAGCCGCCGACAGGAGGTTCTCAAGGAAACAACGCCGCTTTTTCTCAGTTTTTTGAACCGGATCCGGATGCACCTCCAAGGCCTGCCCGACTTACAGCGCCGATGATTGTTGACCCGCCGGATGGCAAAGTACCGTTTCAGCCATGGGCAGCCGAGCAGCGGAACGACATTATGGTCCGACAAGACGAATTAGAACATCTCGATCCGCGCGTGAAATGCTTGCCATCGGCGCTGCCCCGTGCGCATTTACCTGTTGGCTACAACACCTATCAAATTCTTCAACTACCTGGATACGTAGTGATGCTCTACGAATGGAATCATTTGTATCGTTACATCCCACTGGATGGTAGTCCGCACGTCAGCCCAGACATTCGGCTTGGGATGGGCGATTCCCGTGGCCGCTGGGAAGGCAATACGCTGGTTGTTGATGTCACCAATTTCACTGACAATACGTGGCCAGTTGGTCACGGGGCACCGCCAGAAGGTGCGCCTGGTCGAGCATTAACAACAGGGCATGGTGTGTTTCACAGCAGGGACTTGCATGTTGTTGAGAGGTTCACCTTCGTCGATGCAAACACCATCAGTTACCGCGCGACGATTGAGGACCCAAACGTTTTTACACAGCCATGGACAATTGAATTTAATGCGCTTCAGCGCGCGCCAAATGACCACATGTTGTTTGAATACGCGTGTCACGAAGGAAATGGGCGGGGTATTTCACTCATGACGGGTGCGGACCTTGAAACCATCCGATTAGGTGTGAGGTAAATGGTTATGTTTGCCAAGCTTATTTGCTTCGGTGTTGGGCTCGCGCTGCTTGTTGGGGTGCCTCGTGTGTCAGCGCACCATGCTTTTTCAGCCGAATTTGATGCTGATCGACCGTTAGAGCTTCACGGCACGGTATCGAAAACGGAATGGATTAATCCGCATTCGTGGATCCATGTTGATGTCGAAGGCGAAGACGGTCAGGTGGTGACGTGGGCTATCGAGTGTGGGGCCCCCAATTCACTAATGCGTCGTGGACTTAATAAAAACTCCGTGCCAGTTGGAACGGAATTGGTGATCGATGGTTTCCGTGCGAAGGATGGGTCCAATACAGCTAATGCTCGTGACATCACCCTTCCTGATGGGTCTACATTTTTTGTCGGGTCATCAGGAACAGGTGCCCCCTACGAACGGCGGTAACAGACTTTCATCGTCTTGTAGTGTAAGAAGCCGCGGAGCTGTTTGGCGATGGTGTTCACTCTACATGGACAATGACTTGCGTAGTCGATTCGAATACTGAGTCATTAGCTTGAAGCTCCAACTCGTAGGTGCCAGCTGTATCAAATGTTGCGAGTGTGCGCGGTTCGTCCTGTGCGCTAAACGAGACATTTCCTGGACCATCAACGGTACGCCACTCTGAAACCAGAACACTATTTCTTGGTAACCCTTCATCGCGAGTACTACCGAATAACCTGAGCTCGTCACCAACATTTACCGCGAGTTCGGGTGGTTCACCGTCCGGGCCGTTTCGAAGTCCAAGAATGCGGACAAGTGGGGATCGGTTCAGACACACGCCACGCGGTGCATTTTCAACATCTACGTCACGTAAGACGGATTGTTGGGTTCGGTCATCGAATTCCCAGTTGTACTGGAGCATGTCTTCACTGGTTGACGTTGTTGTGCCGGCATATGTCAGCGTCCAGCGCAACCCTCCCTGAAAGTCAGCGTCGAGCACCATGACACACTGGAAGCGATGATGGCCGGGGCTGAAGGTAGTGGGTTGTAAACGGTCGGGTGGTTCGGAACCAAAGGCGTTCTCGTTTCCAAGAGGCACCTGAACGGTGTCGTGATTGTGACTGAAATAAGCGTAAGAAATAACGTATGTGCCATCTTCAGCCACGAAAAATCCGTCGTACACGGGATACACAGGTTGGTTCAATTGTGCGTGGGCCGGTCCTATGAGCCAAAGCCACACGACTGCAACGGGTAAAATCCTAGAGAATCGTAGTACGCGCATGGTTATCGGGTGCTAGACTGACGGGTACGGCGGCAGATTTCAAGCGGGGAGGTCCTGTAATGCGTCAAATCTGGAATCTCACAGCGGTACCTTGGGTTCTTTTTGTGGCGGTCTCTGCCGCCTCGCCAGTTGCGGCACAGGACACCGGTCACGACGTGACCTTCACGAAGGACGTGCTGCCTATTCTCCAGCGGTCTTGTCAGCAATGCCACCGTCCTGGCACGGGTGCTCCAATGTCTTTGTTGAGCTTCGAGGAAACGCGACCATGGGCGCGGGCCATCAAAGATCGCGTTGTGACGCGTCAAATGCCGCCATGGCATATCGACCGGACGATTGGTGAATATACGGCAGACCCCTCCTTGAATGATGTAGAGATCGAGACGATTGCCGCGTGGGTAGACAGCGGGGCACCGCGTGGAAATCTTGCTGATGCACCACCGCCACTTGACTTCGCTAATCTCAACGAATGGACATACGGTGAACCTGACCTGGTGGTTCAGATGAAAGAAGGGTTCAAGATTCCTTCCGAAGGTGCGGACTTTTATCCATCCGAGATCGTCGATCCTGGTTTAACAGAAGATCGTTACGTCAAGTGGGTGCAGATTATTCCAGAGGCATACTGCTGCGTGCATCATTCGCACGTGTATGTCAGCGTGCCAGAAACAACTGAGGACCTAGAAGAATTCAGGCTTGGCATGGGATCAAATACTGAGGAAATTGATCTAATCGAATACGCGATGGGAAGCACCGGGCAGTTCTACCCAGACGGTACCGGTCGGAAGCTGCCAGCAGGCGGCCTTTTCCGTTTTGCGCCGCATTACCATCCATGGGGTGAGGAAACGATTGACCGGCAAAAGGTTGGGATCAAGTTTTATCCCAAAGGTGTGGTCCCGGAGTTAATCGTCACCGCCCATCGGATTCGGACAGGCTTGGGTCATGACTGGAAACTGAATCGTGAAGCCGTGGAGGATCGGTTATTGCGTGCCGGTTTTGATCTTGAGCTCCATGCGGACCGGATGCCTCCGGGTGCGATTATTGATGACAATACATTGAACGGTGTTGCGTTGATGAGCATACCGCCACACAGCGTCATTCGTCATGAGCGATTCTGGCCGCTTCCGCAAGCTGCGTTGGTGCTGAGTTTTCAACCCCATATGCATTTTCGTGGGAAGCGGATGTTACTGGAGGCGATCCATGTGGACGGTCGTCGAGAAGTTTTGACCGATGTGACGAATTACGAGCAAACGTGGCAGATCGTCTATCCGTATAAAGAAGCGCATCTTTTTCCAAAAGGCACGATTCTTCATACCGTCTCGTGGCATGACAATACTGCGAACAATAAACACAACCCCGATCCGTCTGCTTGGGTGGGTTGGGGCGGTCGGACGATGGATGAAATGGGACATGGCTGGACAGACGTAGCCTTTATGACCGACGAGCAGTACGAAGCACGTGTTGCCGAACGGGCATCGACGAAAATGCTTCAAGCCAATAACAACAACTAGTTCTAACTGATGCGACGACTGGCCACAGGAGTTGCGATTGCGCTAGTCGGTATGGCCTTGCCATGTGATGTCGCGGCTCAGCTCTTGTCTACCACTTTTACAGTGGCTCAGGCAGACGCTGGGCAAGATCTTTACCAACGAAGATGTGCGACCTGCCACCTTGACAATCTGACCGGTTCGTTCGAGGCACCGGAGCTTGCGGGGCCGAACTTCCGACGCATGTGGAATCAACGGCCGGTTGAAGAACTACTTAATTTAATTGAAACGACGATGCCGCCTGGAGCGAGCGTATCGCTCAATCCCCAAGACTATGCGAGTCTCGTAGCCTACATTCTCCGTGCGAATAATGTGGAACCTGGTGCCGTGGCGTTGGGTGGATTTGAACCGTCCGCAACGATCACTACGACTTCTGTCGCAGAGGCGCCGGAGACAGCAACGCGGCTTTTTCGATCTATTCCTGAAAGCGGTTCGGTGACTGATGCCATGCTCCGGGACCCTGACCCGAATGACTGGTTAATCTACCGCCGAACATATGACGGCTGGGGATACAGCCCGCTTGACCAGATTACTCGGGAGAATGTCTCGACGCTGCAACTAGCGTGGGTATGGGCGATGGGTGATGGACGCAACCAACCAACGCCCCTGGTCTATGACGGCGTGATGTATCTGGCTAACCCGGGAAATGTCATTCAGGCGCTTGATGCTGAGACGGGTACTTTATTGTGGGAATATCGGCGCCCTCTTCCTGAATCCATGCGGGAGGGTGGAACGCGCAATCTGGCAATTTATGGCGACAACATTTATCTCGGTACGCAAGATGCATATATGGCCGCCGTAGACCGGCGTACGGGAGAACTCGTATGGGAAACCCGACTGGCGGACTACGCAGATGGGTATCGGAATTCGAGCGGCCCCATTGTTGCCGATGGCAAAGTTGTTAACGGGATTAATGGGTGCACGCGGTTTATGCCGGATAGTTGTTTTATCACTGCTCATGATGCCTACACGGGCGAAGAGCTATGGCGGCGTCTCACCATTGCGGCTCCTGGTGAGCCAGGCGGTGATTCTTGGGGCGACTTGGCCCTTGCTTTGCGCGGTGGCGGTGACTCTTGGATACCTGGTAGCTATGACCCCGAACTCGGTCTGATCTATTGGCCGGTCGCCCAAGCAAAACCGTGGGTGCCAGCGAGTCGCGGCCTGACGGTTTATGACCCAGCGCTCTACACGAATTCGACGCTTGCCTTGAATCCGTCAGATGGTTCTATCGAGTGGTATCGACAGCATGTGCCCGGTGAAGCGCTTGACATGGATGAAGCGTTTGAACAGGTTCTTGTTGACAGCGACGGGCGAAAGACACTCCTTACGATCGGGAAGCATGGCGTCTTATGGAAGCTTGACCGGGAGTCAGGCGAGTTTCTCGGGCACGTCGAGACCGTGTTTCAGAATGTGTTCGAATCGATTGACCCCGAGACCGGTCTAGTGACCTATCGGCAGGATATTGCGGATGCAGGGATTGGCGATTGGGTTTCAGTTTGTCCGAGTACGGCAGGTGGGCATAACTGGCATGCGATGGCTTACAGCCCCGAAACAAATAGTGTTGTTATTCCGCTGTCCCAGAGTTGTCTTGAGATCGCAGGCCGAGAAGTTGAACTTGTAGAGGGTTCTGGCGGGACGCAGGCCGACCGTAAGTGGTTCGAAATGCCGGGTACTGACGGGAACCTCGGCAAGCTCGCTGCTATCGATGTGGAAACCATGGAAGAACGCTGGAGTGTCGAGCAACGGGCGGCGTATATGACCGCAGTGTTGACGACGCGTGGCGGACTTGCGTTCGTAGGCGATGTTGACCGCTACTTTCGTGCCCTTGACGTCGATACCGGTAATGTATTGTGGGAAACTCGCCTGGGAACTTCTGTGCAGGGGTTTCCGGTCAGCTATGGTGTGAATGGAGCCCAGTATATAGCTGTCTCAACGGGGCTTGGCGGTGGGAGTCCTCGCCGAATCCCGCAACTGCTTAGTCCAGAGATTCAGCATCCGGATACCGGTAATGCCCTCTATGTCTTCAAATTACAGCCCTAATTTTCAACGTTATAACTTTACTTGGCGTACGTGGCCTGACTGAGGCACAATAGACCAGCGATACGTAGGTCCTTACAGCCGTGGAGGCTAAAAGATGTCAAAGAGTATTCGATGCCAATTTAGTAGTTTTGCCGTAATGGTTTTCGTGGCCCTCGTTGCGATGCCATCCGTTGCCGTTGCGCAGGATGCATCCGAGGTTACGTTCTCGAAAGACATTGCGCCGATTTTGCAGCGTTCATGCCAGGATTGCCACCGCACAGGTTCGATCGCCCCCATGTCGTTACTGACTTATGATGAGGCTCGGCCGTGGGCCCGTTCGATCAAGGAGAAGGTTGTCACTCGGGCGATGCCGCCGTGGTACATCGATAAAAACATTGGTGTCCAGAAATTCAAGTACGACTATTCGCTCACTGACAAAGAGATCGCGACACTCTCGACGTGGGTTGACAACGGTGCGCCCCGTGGAAATCCTGCAGACATGCCTCCACCGAAGGAGTTCCGTGACATCGCGGAATGGAAGATCGGTGAGCCTGATTGGGTTGTTGAAATTCCTGAGCCGTTCGTCGTCTCTGCCGAGGCGCCGAACTGGTGGGGCGATTTCTACTCGGATTCTGGTCTCACGGAAGATCGTTGGGTGAAGGCTGTTGAAACGAAGCCGTCTCTCGAAGGGTTTCCTGTGGTCCATCATGCGGTCACGAGCATGGAAGATTTGGAGTCTGAAGACGGTGATTACAGCTTTTTGAATGAGTACGCGCTTGGAAAGAATGGTGACATCTTTCCAGATGGTACAGGCCGTGAAATCAAGGCTGGCGGGCAGATTAAGTTCAACCTGCACTATGCCGCGAACGGTATTGAGACGACGGACCGTACGCGTGTTGGTTTGCAGTTCTACCCGAAGGGTGTGGTGCCCGAGCGCAAACTTATCTCGGCTCACGTTGGTGATAACGAGGATTTAGATATCCCGGCTGGTGAATCCAACGTTCGGCACGATGGGTTTTATCGACTGAAGGAAAATGCGCGCATCACGGCGTTTCAGGCCCATCTGCATAACTTGGGTAAACGACAGTGCCTCGGAGCGGTTTTACCCGACAATAGTAAGCAGATCTTGAGCTGTGCTGATTGGGATTTTGGTTGGCACATTGTCTACAACTACGAAGACGAAGTTGCGCCACTGCTGCCGAAGGGCACAACATTGCACGTCACAAGCTGGCACGATAACTCGGAAGCGAATCGTTGGAACGATGACCCGACGAACTGGGCTGGCTTCGGGCAACGCTCAAGCGATGATATGAGTTTCGCATGGGTCAGTTGGTATGAGTTAGACGATGAGTCGTTCGACGAAGCTGTTGAAGAGCGCGCGATGGCGGCAGATAACAACGACAACTAGTTTTTTGGTTTTGACCTCTAGTGTTTAAAGAGACCTCCGTAATTAATCAGTTGCGGAGGTCTCGTTGTTCATGGCTAATAAAAGGGAATAATAGGAAGACGATGATGCAGTTAAAGGTGCACGCGCGGCTCTGCGTCGCAATGATTTTAATTGTTGGACTCAGTGGGTCGCTTGTGGGGCAGGAACGCTGGAGTCGTGGACAAAATATCCAACCTGTTTTTGAAGGCTGGGAGCGAAATAATGACGGTTCGTTCAACATGGTATTCGGGTACCTCAACCGAAACTACGAGGAGCAACCGGTGATTCCTACGGGTGCAAGTAATTCCATCTCGCCTGGCTCAGCCGATCAGGGGCAACCCACCCATTTCTATCCTCGGCGTCAACAGTTTGTGTTCAAAGTTCAGGTCCCGGCTGATTGGGGTGAGAAGGATCTTGTTTGGGCAGTGACCCACAATGGTCGTACCGACTACGCGTATGGTCATTTGCTGCCGGTCTGGGAAATGGATGACGGTGTGATGCGTCTCAACCGAGGCTCAGGCTCAGGTGGAGGATACGCTGATAATCAACGTCCGTTCGTCAGTGTGGATGGTGGCAGTGATGCGTTGGAAGTGACGCTTCCCAACTCGCTTGAGATTGCGGTCATCGCGGGAGATGATGGAATCCCCCCTCCCAATCCGAAACTGGCTGAGCGGAATCCACGGCGTGGGCCGAAGTCGCAGGCAATCGTCGATGCGCGTAACGCGGCGACGACGGGCTTGGCGGTCACTTGGCTGCATTGGCGCGGTCCTGGACAGGCAACTTTTGTTCCCCAGGTGCCAGAAATTGGTGAAGGTGGACGCGCTGTGACTACGGTTAGTTTTACTGAGCCAGGGACGTATGTGTTGCAGGCTGTCGCAGACGATACGGTTTACGTGACTTCGACGAATGTCACGGTTACAGTACACCCGGCCCCGTAACGTCTTACTTTGTTTATCCGTCCCGTAAAGAGACGGAAAGGGTTTGCTATGACCTTCCTCCCGTGCAGCAGATCACCACGGGCATCAACCGGTTTGGTGCGTACTGTCAATTTGGTCGTCATCGGTCTGGCAGGCATCATCTGTGTTGCACTTCCTACCGCGCTACTACAGGGTCAAATGCTGCAAGCTGGAGAAGCCCAGGTCTATGTGGCGGCTCTTCGAAAAGATCGACCGGTCATGGGTCTTGGTCCTGACGATTTTCGGATTGAAGAGGATGGAGACCGACGAGAAGTAATTCGTGTCGAGCCGGCGATTGTCTGGTTTGATTTAGCCGTGTTGGTTGATGACAGTATGGTTGGGAATAACGTCGTGCATTTTCGTCAAGCCCTTCGCTCGTTTTTCCAGTCGATGAAGGGTCATCGCATTAGTTTGCAGACGTTCGGTGATGAGCGACGAACTGTTGTCGATTACACGACGGACCTTGAGCCTCTCCTGTTGGCGGCTGATGAATTTACAGGGTTTTCGGAGACGAGTGCATACCTACTGCGAGCGATCGACGAGACGGCTCGCGAGTTAGCGGTGAGACGAGCGGCTCGCCCGATGATGGTGGTGGTCACGACCGAAGGCCGTGGCGCCCCGGATCTAGCAATTCGCGGCGGTGTGCTCGGTTCGGGGGGGCGTAGCACCCCAGAGGCAACGCGAGACCAAGATGCGAATGCTGTGGTCGATCGGTTGTGGGCCTACGGCGTTGGGATGCACGCGGTGGCGAGAACAACACCACGGACCGTTGCGGGATTTCCCGAACGCTACTCGCAAAGAAGCCGCGGAACATCGGGTGCGGGTGCGTTTCGATGGATGCAGGAAAATCGTGAACGTGAGCGGGTACTTGATAAAGGCCCCAATGATACGGGCGGACGGTTGTACAAGGTATCATCGACGTCAGGTATTGAAGAACGCTTACAGCGGATTGCCAACGAACTGAGTGGACAGTACCTTGTGACGTTTCATCGACCCGCTGTTGATGAATTACCAAGGAAACTAAAAGTCCGTGTTAATGGTCAACGCTTAACCGTGCGCGCGACGCCCTCTCGGGTCTATTTTCCTCCTGCCACGGTGTATGTCGTTGGTGGTGTGGTTGACAGCGAAACTATCTACCATCATTCGATGGCCTGCGAGGGCCTTTCGGGAGGTTTAGTCGATGCCGCTGTTCCGGTACCCCTTGCGGCTCTTGCGGGAGGTGGCAAGATGTGTCCGTATTGTCCTGGTGCGCGTTCTCGTGGTGACGCTCAGGATTCCGGTCGTTAGTCTTACGTGGTTAAAGGCCGCCCTTTCCATTTCAAGATGTTGTTTATATGTTCGCGAAGCTGGACTGTGTACGTGTCGATGGACGTATCCAACTTCCCTAGTGTAGTCGTGCGAACATCGACATCTCCCCCCCTTGGTGTTTATGGCTGATTTACTTGCGGGGATTCGCGTTCTCGACTTCGGTCGGTATATCGCCGGTCCGTTTTGTAGCGCACTTCTCGCCGATCTTGGTGCTGAGGTCATTCGGGTTGAGAAGGTCGGTGGTGGTGAAGACCGGTTTCTTATGCCGGTAACGAGCGGCGGAGATGGCGGTTTCTATTTACAGGTAAATCGAGGCAAGCGAGCAATCACACTTGATGTTAATTGCCGAGAGGGGCAGGTTGTGTTGCATCGCTTGGTTGCAACGACTGATGTTGTAGTCGCTAATTTACCGGATGCGGCGCTCAAGAAACTTCGTCTTGATTACGCGTCGTTATCGGCTGTTAAACCGGACGTCATTTTGACCAGTGTGTCCGCGTTTGGGGCGGGAGGTCCATCCTCCCACAAACTTGGTTTTGATGCGATTGGTCAAGCAATGTCAGGTGTTATGTATTTGTCAGGGCGTCCTGGTGAGCCGACGAAGGCGTATTCTCCGTACGTAGATTTTTCGACAGCTCTGGTAGCGACTATTGGTACATTAGCTGCACTCTTGGCGCGGTTCCAGAGTGGTCAAGGTCAGGAAGTCAAAACCTCATTATTGGCGACGGCACTCACCATTGCTAATGGTGCCCTCATTGAGCAGTCGATGTTGGCGACCAATCGCGTGCCGTCGCGTAATCGGAGTCAAACACAGGGTCCGTCTGATGCATATGAAACTCAAGACGGTTGGATTATTGTGCAATGTATTGGGCAGCCATTGTTTGAGCGCTGGACGGTATTGATGGGGGAGACACACTGGCTCGAAGATAGCCGGTTTGCCGACGATAAAGCTCGAGGCATCCACGGTGAAGTGCTGAGTGAACGGATGGCCCGGTGGTGTGCCGAACGGACCACAGAGCAGGCTCTGCGATCGCTTGAAGATGTACGAATTCCTGCTGGGCCAGTGCTGTCACCACAACAGGCGCTTGATGATGCGCATATCAAAGCCACTGAGTTTCTTAAGGTCTTTTCGTTTCCTGGCTCCACCTGTGATGTTCCTGTGGCGGACACACCATTTTCTTTGTCCGTGACACCAGCACGGGTGCGGTCTCGAGCGCCGTTGTTAGGGGAACACACGGACATCATTTTGGGAGAATTAGGCTTTTCGGGATCGGCAATTGGTGAACTCAGAGACCGTGGCGTCGTTTGATTTGTGTCTACGGGTCTTATACTGTCGTTGATGGCCGCGACTAATCAGCAGGCTCCTGTTTTAATCCTGTCCTCCTCACTCAATCCAGACAGCCGGTCTCACTGCTTAGCCAGTGCAGCTGGTGATGCGGCGCGTGTGATGGGTATTGCGCACGAACTCGTCGACCTCCGAGATTGGGATTTGCCAATTTGTGACGGCGAAGAATGCTACAACCACCCGTCCATTGCCCCGGTGACCGAAAAAGTCTCTACAGCCAAAGCGTTGCTGATTGTGTCACCGGTGTACAACTATGATCTTAATGCTGCCATTAAAAACTTTGTAGAACTCACGGGACGCGCATGGTCTGACAAACCAGTTGGTATGCTCTGCATGGCTGGGGGGCATAACAGTTACATGTCTCCAATGAGTCTAGCCAACAGTTTGATGTTTGATTTTCGATGTCACATCGTGCCGCGGTATGTTTACGCAACAGCTGATGATTTCACTGAGGACCGGTTACCCGGGAACGAACTGTCAAACCGTATTCGAGAACTCGTGACCGCAACTGCCGATTTGGCAGATGCACTTCAGTGGTTGAAGACGCGTGCGTAGTCATTGCACTACGGGTCAAGCCGCGAGCGTTCGTGAATA
>CAUZRA010000004.1:0-16153 GCA_963582035.1 Vicinamibacteria bacterium
GATCGGTCGGAAGGACTCATCGCGCTTTGGGGTGGAGATCGGAGTGCTCTGGTTCGTTCTAGTCGCAATGAGACGCAGAAACAGGGATTGCAAAGAGTCATTTCACAGATGCGCGACGCGTTTAGCGGTCGCCTATATGCGATTGTGTGTCGGCATCGTCGAACTGAAGAGGTGCAGCAGGAAGAATGCCTTCGGCGTCACGCTGAACGTGCTGATATACCACTGGTTGCTGCGAATGAAGTGCTTTATCACACACCAGCCAGGCGGAACTTACACGATGTCGTCACGTGCATTCGCCACGGTGTCACGCTTGCAACGGCAGGTCGATGTACTAGGCCGAATGCGGAACATGATCTGAAGACGCCGCGGATGATGACGCGCTTATTCGCTAATGAGGCACTGCTTCTTGATCGGACGAAAGACATTGCAGCGCGCTGTACATTTACGCTCTCAGAAATCAGGTATCGCTATCCATCTGAACACTTACCAGATGGGAAAACTTCATCGGCGTGGCTGAAGGAATTGACATTCTTCGGTGCAGCAGAGCGTTTTCTTGGTGCTGTGCCACGAAATATTCGTGAACAAATAGAGAAAGAACTTTGTTTAATCGAAGAGCTTGATTACGGCGGGTATTTCCTGACGATGTGGGAAATCGTCCAGTACTGTCGGCAGGAAGACATCCTTTGTCAGGGACGCGGCTCAGCAGCAAACTCGGTGGTGTGCTACTGCCTTGGTATTACGGCAGTCGACCCGACTCGAGTGGAATTGCTGTTTGAACGCTTTCTCTCTCGCGAACGGCATGAACCTCCTGATATTGATCTCGACATTATGCATGGGCGTCGCGAAGAGGTAATCCAATATGTCTACAAGAAATATGGGCGTTCACATGCTGCGATGGTGGCCAATGTTGTTCGTTACCGCCCACGGTCTGCGGTGCGAGACGTCGGAAAAGTACTTGGGATGTCTGCGACCTCGACTGAGCGACTTGCAAAGATGGTATCGCATAGTACCGATCGCGATGCATTGCGATCAGCTTGTACCGAACTCGAGTCGGCTTCGTTACTCCGCGATCATTTTTTGCAGCTAACCACTGAACTTGAAAATTTCCCACGACACCTTTCTATTCATCCAGGTGGATTTTTGCTCGGACATAAACCTGTTCACGATTTAGTGCCAGTCGAGAATGCAACAATGGCCGACCGTACAGTCATCCAGTGGGATAAAAGTGATCTTGAGGCCTTGGGACTGTTCAAGGTTGATTTGCTTGGACTTGGTGCACTGACCCAACTCGATATTGGGTTTCGATTACTTCAGACTCACTATGGGCGTCAGTTGTCACTGGACCGTATTCCGCAAGACGACCCGGAGACCTACGATCAAATTTGTCAGTCAGATACGGTTGGTGTCTTTCAGATCGAGAGTCGCGCGCAAATGGCGATGCTTCCCAGGTTGCGCCCACGGCATTACTACGACCTAGTCATTCAGGTAAGTATTGTCAGGCCTGGTCCAATTACTGGCGACATGGTGCATCCGTTTCTTCGGCGCCGAAATGGCGAAGAACCGGTTATTTATCCACATAGGTGTTTGGAGCCGGTCTTGCGGAAAACACTGGGTGTACCCCTGTTTCAGGAGCAGGTTATGAAGTTGGCGGTCGTCGCTGCTGATTACACGCCTGGTGAAGCTGACCAATTGCGCCGGGACATGGCCGCGTGGTATCGAAGTGGACGGATTGAGCGTCACCAGGAACGATTAGTCACGCGCATGATGGCGAAAGGTATTACAAAAAAAAATGCCGAAAGAGTATTTGAGCAGATTCGTGGTTTTGGTGAGTATGGGTTTCCTGAAAGTCATGCTGCGAGTTTTGCTCTGATTGCTTATGCGACAGCGTGGCTGCGGTGTCACTACCCGGATGTGTTTATCTGTGCGTTGCTGAACGCACAACCGATGGGATTCTACAGTCCAGCTACGATCGTTGAGGATGCGAGCCGTCACGGAATCGAAATTTACCCTATTGACGTGACAGTTAGTGAGTGGGACTGCACGTTGGAACCAATTTCACACAATATGAAACGCCACAACAAAACGCAGCGAAGGTTCGGAGTCCGCATGGGACTTCGATATGTGAAGAGCCTGTCAAAAGATCGGGATTGGCAACCTATAGCGGTAGCACGTGCGGAACAACCATTTACAGCGATGACGGATTTTGTACGTCGGACGGGGCTTGATGATCGTAGGCTTCGAAGGTTAGCGGAGGTTGGCGCTTTCGCTGCGTTTGAAGCCGATCGGCGGTCGGCACTATGGCAGGTCCAAGGGTTCGGAACATTACGGAATATGCCCTTGCCAATATCTGCGGAAGACCGGTTGCCAGCGTTTCGTTCATTGAGCAAGCTTCAGACGATTAATTGGGATTATCAGTTTAGCGGCCATAGCACTCACGGTCATCCGCTTGAGCCATTGCGTGAAATGTTAATGGCTCGAGGGCTGCCCAATGCTGAGATGGTTTTACAGATGCGAGATGGTCAGCGTGTGAATTTTGCTGGGATTGTTATCTGTCGACAACGGCCTAGCACTGCGTCAGGTGTCACGTTCATGACACTGGAAGATGAAAGTGGTTTTCTAAATGTTGTGATTTGGAAGCAAGTGTTCGACGAACATGTCATTTTGATGAAGACCGCATCATTTCTCGGTGTGAGTGGAAAGTTACAGATTGAGTCGCAAGTTGCTCATCTAATTGCGGAGCAATTTTGGTTGCCTGAGTTGATGGTTCATCCGGAAACCGGTGGAAGTCGAGACTTTCAGTAGTACTTGATGGTCACGCAATGCAACACGTACACCCTACCCCATCATTCCAGGAAGACAGAACACTCCCCTGCCAGTTCAAGAATCGAATGAAGGAGTTTGGCGACTTAGTGCCTGTTTTCGTTCTTGTTCCATTGAAAATTTTGCCACTGGCGAAATTCGGATCGTCGTGTCCTCTTAAAGACGGCACGGGAATCGGTATAGGTTTCAAACTGCACTTGTACCCATATGTCATCGAGTACAGGACGACGGTCAATTGAACCACGAGCATGGTTAATGGTGCCAAGCACCCCCCACCACAGCCGAACCTTGTCAATTAGTTCAAACTCCACCCGTGTGGCTTCATATGTTTCACGGTCGATCCAAACGGTGCCTCGAGCTTTGTTCAAGGCATAGTCAATACGGCGTCGAACAGGAAGCTCGTCCGAGCGCGGACGGAATGAGACGCGATAGGTAGGGCGATTGCGATAGATTTCTTCTTGCTCCAGGGTAAAGACGTACCGCTCGGCTAGTTCCCGATTGAACCGGATTGCCTCTTCGTCTTCTTCGTTGTCGCCAGTTTCCGTACGTAATCGTTGGAGTTCTTTTCGGAAATTCGTTTGGCGTTCTTTCTCCCACAGTTGTTCCTCGTCACTTAGTGGTCGGTTGCCCACGGTAAGTCGTCGTTCAAAAGGAACTCCATCAATAGGTGTAACTTCGTAGTCACCTTTGTCTTCTTCGCTGATGTTGCCCTGTCCATCAAAACGTTTGACATGCTTAAACATCTGCGAACGATATCGTGCCGAAAAATTATGTTCTTCATTTTCAGTAGCTCGTTCGAGTGCTTTGAAAATAATCTCTCGCGCGGTCTGGTCTGCTTCCCTTGGTTGTTCGGCCGCCACATGTCCCACAATCGCTCCTGAGAATGCGATTCCAAGAAAAACCGGACGCAACCTCCAATTTGGCATGCCTTATTGTCTCTCATAGGGCATCGAATGATGACCTTTTGGATGCGTTATTAACGCGCGGTTCTTTTCCTGGTCATTTGATAGAAGAATTGAAGGTCACGACGATTCGGCATTCGTAGTTGTCGCTTCTGATTTGTCGAAACGCCTACTGTGACAGAACTGATTAAAATCATTGCGTCTTGAAGAAGACACGGCTAATTCGCTATCCTGCTCTTTCTACTGCTGAGTGAGAGCAACAGTTGGTGCGTTAAATCTGCTGTTGTGACCCTAAAATGGCTGAAACCGTGAACGGTGACGAACTAGGATTTAGCGTAGCTTCATCCATGATTGAGGCCAAAAGTCTCTCCAAGTACTTTGGTCCATTTATTGCGGTCAATAACATTTCGTTTGCTATTCCAGAGGGTCAGGTTGTCGCGTTTCTTGGTCCGAACGGCGCTGGTAAGACCACGATGATGCGCATGTTGACAGGTTACTTGGCTCCGAGTGGCGGCGAGGCTGTTATCGCTGGTTACGACGTGCGGCATGATCGGATTGCTGCGTCAAGGCGACTAGGGTATCTACCGGAGAATGGTCCGATGTATCCCGATATGACACCTCTTGACCTTTTGCATTTTTTTGGTGAAGCACGAGAGATGGCACCGTCAATAATGAAAAATCGTATTGAGGCGGTTATCGATCTTTGTGCACTAGAACTTGTTCTTGAAAAACCGATTGGTAAATTATCAAAAGGGTATCGTCAGCGTGTGGGCATGGCGCAGGCATTGTTGCATGACCCAGACGTATTGATTATGGATGAACCGACAGCGGGCCTTGATCCAAATCAAATCCGCCAATTTCGGAACAACATCCAACGGCTTGGCCGCACAAAAACGGTGTTGGTCTCGACACATATCTTGCATGAAGCCGATGCGATTGCTGACAGAGTTCTTCTCGTCAATAGTGGACAGCTTGTGTTTGATGGCACCATTAATGAGCTCAAAGAAAATGGTTCATTAGAGCAGTCCTTTTATCGGCTCACAGGCGGAGGCGTTGTTCAGTCAGAAGTGGATAGCGAATCGTCGGATGGTGTTACTGACGGGGTGGAAAGTTAAATGGCGGGGACATCGATTGTAAATACTGCTGTCGTCAAAGCGGTTGCGCGCCGAGATCTTCGGATGTATTTCAGTAGTCCAAGTGGCTATGTGTTTATCACGCTTTTCATTTTCATGAGTGCGGCAGCCGCGTTTTGGCAGGATAGATTTTTTCTTCAAAATCTTGCGAATCTTGATCAGTTAAACAGTGTTTTTCCTTACCTTCTCGTGTTTTTTATTCCGGCTCTTACGATGGGCGTTTGGTCGGAAGAGAAAAAACTTGGAACGGATGAACTGCTTCTTACCCTGCCAGTGTCCGATATTGAGGTTGTTCTTGGTAAATATCTCGCAGTTCTGGGCATTTATACGGTTTCACTCGGATTATCCCTCAGCTATGTGCTGGTTCTGTTCTACCTGGGTAGTCCTGACCTCGGTCTTATGTTCGGTAATTACACCGGATACTGGTTAGCTGGTGCGGCGCTGATTGCGGTCGGAATGTTGGCGTCCCTACTCACCAGAAACGCGACCATCGCGTTTATTCTGGCTGGTCTTTTTTGTGTTTCGCTAGTGGCTGCGGGAGGTGCCGTCGGTTCCGTGTTCCCTGGCTTTGAGCGTTCGGCGATGGCGCTTGGTGTGTTTCTCCACTTTGATGATTTTGCCAAGGGCATTGTGAGCCTAAGTGGCGTGGTCTATTTCATTGCGGTTGGTTCGTTTTTTCTTTATCTAAACGTAATGGTCCTGAGTCGTCGGCATTGGCCAGCCCGTGCTGATGGATATCCGATGTGGATGCATCAGGTGGTTCGCGGCGTGGCAATCGTGATTGCGCTCATTGGTCTCGGGGTGCTCGTTGCGCGGTTTAGTGTTCGGGTTGATGTGACGGCGGAACAACTTCACTCGCTGAGTGATGAAACGCGTGCTCTCCTGGCGGAATTACCTGAGGATCGACCCGTTTTTATTCAGGCGTATGTCAGCCCAGTGGTGCCTGAGCCCTTCGTGCAGACACGGTCGAACCTTATAAGCGTTCTTGAAGAAATTGATGCAATTGGAGGAGCGCGTGTTGAAGTGTTGATTCATGACACCGAGGCCTTTACTGATGAGGCTCGTGAAGCCAGAGAAACTTTTGGTATTGGTCCTCGACCAGTTCGTAATGTCAGTACGGCACGTTCGGAAGTGGAACAGGTCTATCTCGGTGTGGCGTTCACCTGTGGTGCCGAAGAACAAATAGTTGGGTTTTTTGACGTCGGACTTCCAGCTGAATACGAAATTATGCGAAGTATCCGAGTCGTTGCGCGGGCCGACAGAAAGCGTATTGGCGTCGTTGCGACGATGGCGAACTTGTTCGGGGGCACCAACTTTCAGCAGAATCAGTTCACGCCACAATGGTCTGTAGTCACCGAGCTTCGTAAGCAATACGATGTGGTCGAAATCAGTCCGGAAATGGCGATTTCTCAAGATGTCGATGCCTTGTTAGTTCCATTACCGTCGTCTCTTCAGACGGACGAACAAGGGTTTGTCGCAGACTACATTCGATCTGGCAAACCGGCTCTAATTTTGGTCGATCCGTTACCGGCCGTGAATCCGACCTTGTCACCGACCGAATGGGTTGGAGACGGTAATCCGTTCACCTATCCACCCGGACAACCGCGACCGGGTCCACGAGGCAATGTACGAGAATGGATCGGCCGGTTGGGTGTTGACTGGGAGCCGACCCGTATTGTGTGGGACAGTTACAATCCTCATCCAGAGCTTGCGCACATGCCGGAAGATGTTGTGTTTCTTGGTGCGGGCAACGGAAACGCCGCGACCTTTAGTTCGGCTGATCCAATGACGTCACACCTTCAGGAATTGGTGCTTCTCTATCCAGGGCAGCTTGGACCAACGGACGACCTGCGCTACGAATTTGAAGCATTGCTACGGTCGGGAAACGCATCAGGGACGAATGGATATTTTTCGCTGGTTCGTGGGTCACCCTACGGACCCCAGGTGAATCCGAGTCCACCGAGGCGGCAGGATGATGACGATTACATCATGGCTGCCCGGGTTCGGTTCGTTGGAAATGATACTGCTGTCGCTTCAGAAAACACACCTGGCAATCGTGAAGATAACGGTGACGAAGGGACTGAAGATACTGACGACCTGTCTGTTGCACCGGCAGGGGAGGTCGACATTATCGTTGTCGCGGACCTTGACTTTGTTAGCGAGCAGTTTTTTGCGATTCGTGAGCAGGCACCGGGGGGGCTTAACTTTGATAACATTACGTTTTTTCTGAATGCGATGGACACGCTGCTTGAAGAGGATTCTTTCATTGATCTTCGAAGTCGGCGGGCCCGGCACCGAACGCTTGAACGGGTCGAAGCACAGACAGCTGAATATATTCAGCAGCGCACGACCGAGGAACGGCAAGCTGAGGTGGATGCTGAGCAGGCCCTGACGGATGCGCAGCAGCGGCTTAATGATCGCGTCGAAGAGTTACAGGGCCGAACAGACATCGACGCCCAAACCAAACAAATCATGGTGCGAAATCTTGAAGAAGTTGAGAATCGGCGGCTGAGTGTTTTGTCCACGAATATCAACACCGAGAAAGATACGCGTATTCAAGCAAGTCGAGAGAACATGGAATCGCAAGTTCGTCAGATTCAGACATCGATTAAGACGTTTGCGATTCTGCTGCCTCCCGTGCCAGTGATCCTGCTCGGGATTGTCATTTTTGCAAGGCGACAGCGGCGTGAACGGGAAGGCGCTGCTGCTGCTCGGCGACTCAAGGAGTAGGATGTGAGTGAACTCAATAAAACACTTCGTGTCGCTAGTGTTGGGTTGGTGCTTGGTGCGTTGGCCGTGCTAACCGTACCTGGCCGAGCAGTGCCTGATGCATTTTTTGATGTTGGTGAGACATTTTTCCGAGAATTTACTGACCCTGAATCTGCGGCGACACTCGAAGTTGTTGAATTTGATGAGGAACAGGCCGCCGCTATGCCTTTTCAGGTGACAAATCGAGATGGGTTGTGGATGATTCCGTCGCATAACGATTATCCAGCAGATGGGCGTGAGCGGCTGTCGAATATCAGTGCCGACATTATTAGCCTCGTTAAAGAGGATTTTCGGTCCGACAATATTGTCGATCACGAAGCTCTCGGCGTTATAGACCCTACCGACCTGACGGCGGCAAGCCTTGTTGGCCGTGGCACTCGTGTGACGGTCAAAGATGCGAATGAAGAAGTGTTGGCCGACTTAATTGTTGGAAATCGTGTGGAAAATCGACCGGGTCTTCGGTTTGTTCGCCTGCCCGATCAGAAACGGGTGTACACCGCACGGTTTGAGGCAGAAATAACAACGGCGTTCGAGGATTGGATTGAGCAGAACTTATTAGAGGTTGAACGTAGTCAGGTGACCCACATTGTTCTTAATCAATATCAAGTCGATGAAACAACCCAGGCGGTTCCGGCGCCCCAAGAATTTACGCTCGACAAGATTGATGACGTAACGTGGAGCGGGACTGGGGTGCCACGAGGGCAGGAGGTTGATTTTGCTCAGGTGAATCGACTCGTCGGTGCGATCATCGGGATCAAGATCGCTGGTGTGCGTCCGAAACCTGAAGGCATGACCGGAAATCTTCGAGACGCGGCTATGGCCGGGCGGATCAGTCAACTCGACATTCGAGACCTTGTAAGCAAAGGATTTTATCCAACCGCGGATGGTGGGTTGTTGTCGAATGAAGGAGAGCTTCTCGTTCGTACTACGGAGGGTGTGCTCTACACGTTGCGGTTTGGAGAAATTGTGTACGGTAGGGGCGAAGCGGTGGTACTCGGTGATGAGACTAGTGATGATGTCGACAGCGGACCAGGGGAAAATCGCTATGTGTTTATTGAGGCATCGTTTGATCAGGCGGCCCTAACGGAACCCGCGTCATCTGACACCGATGCACATGCGTCTTGGGAGCGTCGTGTTGAAGAGGGTACGGAAAAGGCTGAACGCCTAGCGACGCGATTTGCGAACTGGTATTACGTTGTGGCTGCCGATAGTTATGACCGTATCCACCACCCAAAAGAACATTTTCTAAAAGACATCGAAGAAGGGTAGAACGCTCGGCCTCACGTTGGTTGCTGAGGATGTAGGGAGTTGCTTGCTATGGGGCAGACATTATTGGAGAAAGTGTGGGATCGGCACACCGTTCGTCGGTTGCCGAACGGTCAAACACAGCTGTTTATTGGCTTGCATTTCATTCATGAAGTCACGACGCCCCAGGCTTTTGACATGCTGCGACAACGTGGCATCGGTGTTGCTTTTCCAGAGCGTACATACGCAACGGTTGACCATATTGTTCCAACAGTCGACCAACAACGTCCCTTCGCTGACGACCTGGCCGAGGCGATGATGTCGGCACTTGAGCGGAATGTGCGCGAGCATGGGATCCGATTTGCCGATCTTGCTACGGATCGCCAAGGTATTGTGCATGTCATTGGGCCGGAGCTCGGGTTGACACACCCCGGCGTGACGATTGCATGTGGGGATTCTCATACTTCGACCCATGGCGCATTTGGTGCTGTCGCCTTTGGTATTGGGACATCGCAAGTCAGAGACGTGCTGGCGTCGCAGTGTCTAGCAATCGATCCTCTTAAGGTAAGACGGATCGTGATCGACGGAGCCCTTGGCGAAGGAGTTTATGCGAAAGATGTCATTCTCGAAATCATTGCGCGGCTCGGTGTAAAGGGTGGAGTTGGGTATGCGTATGAGTATGCAGGTGCAGTGGTTGAGCAGATGGCGATGGACGAGCGGATGACGATGTGTAATATGTCGATCGAAGGTGGCGCACGGATCGGTTATGTAAATCCGGATGACACAACGTTCGATTATCTTTCCGGGCGGCCCTTTGCGCCGGAGGGAGAATCATTTGAGCGGGCTAAATCGTGGTGGCGCTCTATGGCGTCGGATGACGGGGCCAACTATGACGATGAGGTTGTTATCGATGGATCAGCGATCGCCCCGCGGGTTACGTGGGGCATCAATCCTGGGCAATCGGTGAGCGTGGAAGAATCCATCCCGGATCCGACGAAAATGATGTCTAGCAAAGACGCCGCCGAAACCAGCGAAGCGCTGGAGTTTATGGGGTTTACTGCCGGCGCCCCCATTTCTGGAACCAAGATCGATGTGGCCTTCGTTGGGTCCTGTACCAATTCTCGTTTATCAGACATTAGGGAGGCGGCTCGGGTAGTTCGTGGCCATAAGGTTTCATCCCATGTCAAAGCACTCGTTGTGCCAGGTTCGAAAAGTGTGAGTCAGGCAGCAGAGACTGAAGGCCTTGACGTGGTCTTTAAAGAGGCTGGTTTTGAATGGCGTGGCGCTGGATGTTCAATGTGCCTTGCGATGAATCCGGATCGTTTGATTGGCCAAGAGGTTTGCGCTTCGTCGTCGAACCGTAACTTCAAGGGGCGGCAAGGTAGTCCGACGGGTCGCACGCTGCTCATGAGTCCTGCAATGGTCGCGGCGGCTGCAATTAATGGTGCGGTGGTCGATGTGAGGACACTCTTATGAGTGAAATCAAAGCGACCAGTCGTATTGATGGGACCGCCATTCCTGTTCGTGGCAACAATATCGATACGGACCGTATCATTCCTGCCCGTTTTCTTAAGTCGATTACATTCGAGGGTCTTGGCGACCATCTATTTGAAGACGATCGCCAATCAATGCCGAATCACCCTTTTTCTAACCCATCGTACGCGGGCGCATCAATCTTGTTAGCGAACGAGAATTTCGGTTCCGGTTCGTCTCGTGAACATGCTCCGCAGGCGCTAAAACGCTGGGGTATTGATGCATGCATTGGAGAGTCGTTTTCTGAGATCTTTCTTGGGAACGCAACTACGATCGGGTTGCCGTGTGCCACGGCATCTGCGGCAGACATCAAGATGCTCATGGATGCGGTCGAGCAGACACCGGCTACGCGACTCTCATTGCGGATTGATGCGTTGTTGGTCGAAACGGCGCAACTGTCTCAGCCGGTGGTTATTCCAGCGGCAATTCAAGAATCTTTTCTGACGGGGCAGTGGGACGCAACCGGGTTACTTCTCGATCAATTTGATCAGGTTCGTCAGCTTGCTGCAGCGTTGCCATACGTCAAGGGGTATTAGAGGGCAGCTGTTGTGCGGATTTCAGGAATGCCTCAGCCGCGTGTGACATCTCTCCTTCTCGACGGTAGACCAACTGTATTTGGCGTGCGAGTCGGAGTGGAGGCACCTTGATAGCGATCAGTTGACCTCGAGCGATCTCTGTCAGCGCACAGCGTTTGGGCAGAAGAGCTACACCGAGGTTCATTTCGACAGCACGTTTAATTCCATCGATACTTGGCAGGTCAATTTGTATATTGATGGAGGTATGGCTCTGTTCGTAGAGTCGTAAGACTCGTTCGCGTGCCGGTGACGCCTCGTTGTGGGCAATGACCGTTTGCTGTCCGAATTCCTCCATGGAAATCTTGGACCGTTTTGATAGTGGGTGCTTCGGGTGAGTAAGCATGACGAGTTCATCCTCGCCCAAGGGCACTGTAAGCAGGCCCCGTTCGCGTGGCTGAAATGTTAGTACACCAAAGTCGATCGATCGGCTCAGTATTAACTGTGGTATCTGACGGGCAGATACGCGACGCACTTCGACCTGCGCATGTGGGTGGTCTTTTCGAAAGCGTTCCATTGCAGGCAGTAGGGTATGGACGGCTCCTTCGTTTGCGCCGATTGATACACGACCACGGCGTAGTTGTTGCAATTCGAGTATGGCCCCTTCTGCCTCTTCTTTCAGTTGTGTCAACCGTTGCGCATAGTCAAGGAGAAGTTCTCCGGCTTCGGTTAATCGTCCACCTTTTGCCGACCGGTCAAACAGGCGTTCATTGAGTTTTCCTTCGAGTTTTTTAATCGACTGACTAACGGCGGGTTGTGTGCGGTGAAGACGTTCGGCCGCTCGGGAAAAGCTCCGTTCTGTTGCGACCGTCATGAAGACGTGCAATTCTGCTAGGTCCATCATTTACTCCTTACAAGAGGATAAGAATTAATTATGACAGGCGCCGTTGTATAAGTGCCTGATTAATGAAAAAGTCTAAGAAACAGCGATTCACCGTTGGTTTCACGGACCAAAGTCACCTGTGTGGCATTGATACGCCATGCCAGGTTTCCGGCAACTTAAATTTTTGGTTCTGTTGAAGCCGTCCTCAAACTATTTTTACTGCCCATAAGTTATTCTAATTATTATGTAATAAATATAACTTTGACTTTTCTTTCGGAGGAAGGCTTAAATGATCTGAAGCGCTTTGGCCAATGGCGGAAGATGAGACGGCCAGCTACTGGTACGAGGAACAAATGGCGACCGACAAACTTTATATTTTTGATACGACATTGCGTGACGGTGAACAATCGCCCGGTTTTTCAATGAATACAAATGAGAAAATCCGCCTTGCACATCAAATCGAAACCCTCGGCGTTGACATTATCGAAGCTGGATTTCCGATTGCGTCTGATGATGATGCGCATGCGGTGAAACTCGTTGCGGCAGAGATTCGAACCCCTGTGATTGCTGCGCTTGCGCGCTGTATCCCCGCTGACATCGAGCGAGCCGGGGAATCCCTAAAGCCTGCGGCCCGTTCGCGGATCCATACGTTCATTGCGACATCTGACCTTCATTTAGAGCGAAAGCTTCGCATCAGTCGTGATGATTGTATTGAGGCAGTTGTGGCTGCGGTCAAGCAGGCCCGTCAGTACACTAACGATGTTGAATTTTCTGCGGAGGACGCCACACGCAGCGACATGGATTTTTTATGCACGGTTATAGAGACCGCGATTGCGATGGGGGCAACAACAATTAACTTGCCGGATACCGTCGGCTACTGTACGCCTGAAGAGATAGAAGAATTTTTTATAGAGATTCAGGAAAAGGTTGCGAATATTGACAACGTTGTCTTGAGTACACACTGCCATGATGACCTGGGCCTTGCTGTTGCGAATTCACTCGCGGCGGTTCGAGCAGGTGTACGCCAAGTGGAATGCACAATCAATGGCATCGGCGAGCGCGCTGGGAACGCGGCACTTGAAGAAATTGTGATGGCGACTCGCGTCAAACCAGATCGATTGCCTTATGAAACGGAAGTTGTCACAACGGAATTTTTTCGCACTAGCCAGATGTTGACCGAGTTCACGCATGAGTCAGTGCAAGCAAACAAGGCGATTGTTGGTCGGAATGCTTTTGCACACGAAGCTGGGATTCATCAGGATGGTGTCATTAAAGACCGCCGAACGTACGAGATTATGAACCCCGAGGATGTAGGTGTTGAGTCGACGTTAGTGCTTGGGAAACATTCTGGGCGTCATGCTGTCAAGAAGCAGTGCGAAGATCAGGGCTATGAGTTGAGTCGGTTTGAACTCGATCGAGTCTATCGGGAAGTCATTTCGTTAGCAGACCGCCAGAAATCAATTAGTGAAACCGATCTGTCGAGTATCGTTGAAAATACTCAAATTTCAATGGTTACTGACAAAGGCGAGGCATAGTCGTCCGCGACCGTCACGCTACAACCAACGATATTTTGTATGCGCGCAAAGATTGCACTATTACCCGGGGATGGCATCGGTCCGGAGGTTATTGACGGCGCCGCAAAGGTGTTGGATGCGGTTGCCCAACGCTACGGCCATACCTTGTCGATGACTCGTTCATTAGTGGGGGCCGCTGCCCTACGCGCCGGAGAACCGCCACTTCCGTCCGCGACGCTCGATGAATGTCTTACGGCTGACGCGGTCCTGCTCGGGGCCGTCGGTGACCCGGAATTTAGCAGTGGATCCCGCGAGCAGCGTCCGGAGACAGCACTGCTTGATCTTCGTCAGGCACTCGGCGTGTACGCGAATCTTCGTCCGGCAAAGGTTTGGCCCGGCCTTGAGGACGGTGGGTCGCTCAAACCAGAACGATTGCGCGGGCTTGATGTGCTGATTGTTCGAGAGTTAACCGGCGGTATTTACTATGGTGAACCAAGAGGGCGAACGGAGGATCGCACGGTCGCGTTTGACACAATGCGTTACAGTCGACCGGAGATAGAGCGCATCGCCACGGTGGCATTTGAGAGTGCGAGAGGACGGAACCAATTAGTTACGTCGGTTGATAAGGCGAATGTGCTGGAAAGTTCACGACTATGGCGTGAAGTGGTGACTGAAGTCGGCGCACGCCACCCTGATGTCAGCCTTGAACACCAGTTGGTGGATTCGTGTGCGATGCTACTTGTTTCGAATCCCAATAAATTTGATGTCATATTGGCTGGAAATTTGTTTGGGGACATCCTCTCCGACGAGGCTGGTGCTGTTGTTGGGTCATTGGGATTGTTGCCGTCAGCGAGCGTTGGAGGTTCGGGTGGACTATTTGAACCCGTGCATGGGTCAGCTCCAGATATTGCTGGCCAAGACAAGGCGAATCCAGTCGGGGCGATAGCGTCGGCGGCAATGTTGTTACGCCATGCGCTCGATGCTGATACGGAAGCAACCACGATCGAAACCGCCATTGGATCGGTGCTGGATGATGGTCTCCGGACGGCTGATCTTGCGCTTGACGGACAACACGCACTCGGCTGTCAGGCGATGATACAGGCCATTATCGATCGGTTAGAGTAAACGTGAAGAGGTGCTTCGCCGTCTCAATACAGCGAATCGCTACGAATAGCGTTTCTATTCGCAGGGTATGATCAAAGGTCAGCGTCTGCTGCAACTATTCAGCTTACTAAGGACCAGAGGGCCGCTTGCGTATCGTTCATTATTCCACCCCGTGTGTCGTCCGTAAACTTTTCCGTGTTGGTACGCATGGGTGTTTCGTTGCGGCACTGGCTGCGGGCCCGACTATAGAGCCTGTGGTAGTTACAGCACAGGAAACGACGGCCGGAGATGCTCGTGGACTGGCGACCGAGAACCGGAGTGTTGCCGTCGGGCCGTTCGTGAACATTTCGGGTCAGTCATCTGATGACTGGATTGGCTACGGCATCGCTGAGACGTTGTCAGCCGATTTACGGCAACTGACGACATTATCTGTAATTAGCCGTGACGCACTCGATGAAGAGTTCTCTCTGCTACCAGGTAGGCCTGGTGAGCTCGAACAAGTTGCCCGCGAGATTAGCCAAGAGTTTGGAGTTCGGTGGCTAATTGTTGGCGGGTATCAGCGTATTAATGATCAGGTGCGTATTACTGCACGCATTGTAGAGACAGAAACTGGCCGTATTGAAACTGTCACTAGGGTAGATGGAAGTATCGCAGAGCTTTTCAACCTACAGGATCAGATTGTTGCAGAACTTGGAGAAGGATTTCGTGCCTTAACTAACGTCCCTATGGTGGCAGACGGTGCCATGTTGCCAAACCAAACACCAAGTCGATCTGCTGTCCCAACACCGACCGATGTTACGGGTGGTCTTTCTTTGGATACACCGGGAGCAGCTGGTTTCGGCGTGGCCGAGGGAGCCGGTATTTTAACGGGTCGGCCGACGCTCCGACCAGGCCGAAGCGATGTCCGTCCTGAAATAGACGGACGCCTTGATGACGTCATTTGGCAAGATGCGATTCACATCACGGAGTTTGTCCAGCAAAACCCAGTTGAAGGAGCGCCGGCGACCGAGGATACCGATGTTTGGATCGCCTATGACAGCCAGAATCTGTACATTGCCGTGCACGCGCATTACAGCGACCCAAGTATCATGCGTGCCAATCGTGTTGACCGAGACCAGTCGCTCGAAGATGACAACGTCTCGTTTTATTTTGATACCTTTCTCGATCAACAACGGGCCTATCTCTTTTCAGTGAATGGCTATGGTGTTCAAGGTGACGCGATTGTGAATGCTCGTGGTGGTGGTCGGAGGGGTAATCAACGACGATCGACCGGAAGTTTCGGTGGCTTCCGAGGCGGTATTCCCACTGGTGATAGCTCGTGGGATGCATTATTCAGTAGTAGCGGACAAACGGTTGATGATGGCTACACCGCTGAGGTAGCAATTCCGTTCAAGAGCTTACGCTACCCACAACGCGAACAGGATTCACCCCATCGGTGGGGTTTTCAGATTGTCCGAGAAGTACGTGGCAAAGATGAATTTCAAGTATGGGCACCGATTACGCGGAACGTATCTGGGTTTTTGACACAGGCTGGGTTATTGGAGGGTATGACGAACCTGTCATTGAGTCGTAACCTAGAGATCTTGCCGACGTTTACGGGTGTGCAGTATGGCTCACTTAACCGACAAGGCAACTTTGTTGATGGAGACCCGTCGCCTGAAGGTGGTGTCAATTTGAAATATGGCATCACGTCGAATTTGATTGCCGATTTTACGTACAACCCTGATTTCTCTCAGAT
>CAUZRA010000005.1:0-15657 GCA_963582035.1 Vicinamibacteria bacterium
TGGTCGAAATTTGTCGGCGCGTAATGAAGCAGAATCATCTCGATGCCGACGACATTGACCTCTTTGTCTCACATCAGGCAAACCGACGCATTATCTTGAATGCGGCAGAGCATTTAGGTGTGGGACCTGACAAGATCGTAATTAATATTGAGCGGTTTGGTAACACTACTGCGGCAACAATACCGTTGGCATTAGCAGACGCACTGGCAGATGGGCGACTACGAAAAGGTGCGCTCGTTCTACTTGTCTCGGTTGGAGCTGGTTTTACGGTTGGAGCGGTTTTGTTGCGGTGGGCATACTAAAGAGTGAACTTGTATTAAGGGGTAGTTGCGAGGAACCGGTCGTTCTCATCAGCCCCGATAAACCAAAACGAAGTTCGTAACTTTGAAACCCTAGGTAAGGTCTTAAATATTCAGGTCAGACTCGTTTATGGATCTTTCGGAGTTCGACTTCCATCTGCCAGACGAACTTATTGCTCAAGAAGCTGAGCCGATACGGGATGCGGCCCGTTTGATGAGCCTGGGCCGTGTGACGGGAGAGATTGAGCATCGCCGTGTTTGTGATGTTGCTGACCTTCTTAAACGAGATGATCTCATCGTCGTTAATGACACGCGTGTCATTCCGGCTCGGTTGTTGGGTCGGCGTGATCCTAGTGGCGGCGCGGTCGAGTGTTTGCTGCTCTCGCGTCTTGATGAGACACGATGGGATGCGCTTGTGCACCCCGGTCAAAAACTTCGTGACGGAGCCCGTGCGGTGTTTGAGGTGGATGACCATAGTCTTGAACTCGAAGTGCTCGATTGTCATTTTCACGGCAGGCGGACGGTACGTCTGAAAGCGCTGGGCGGGGACGTTGAAACCGCTATTGATGCAATTGGGCATATTCCATTACCGCCTTACATTAAAAGAAAAGACTGCCCATCAGACCGTGCGCGGTACCAGACCGTTTATGCTCGTACGCTAGGGTCTGTCGCTGCACCGACAGCAGGATTACATTTCACGCCTGAGCTTCTTAATCGCTTGCAAAAGCGGGGCATTTCGAGGAAGGCGATCACGCTTCATGTCGGTTATGGGACCTTTGAACCCGTTCGCACAGCGGTTGTGGAAGATCATCGTGTGGCAGCAGAGCGGTATCATGTTTCGGAAGAAACTGCAGAAGCCGTCAACTGTGCGCTCGACGAAGGACGAAGAATTATTGCAGTTGGTACGACGACTACACGCACTCTCGAAGCAGTTGCGCGGCTGAACGGTGGGCGATTGCGTGCAGGTCACGGACAAACGGACCTGTATATTCATGGCAAATTTGACTTCAAGGTTGTAGGGGGCTTACTGACAAATTTCCACTTACCGAGGTCTTCGCTGCTCTTACTTGTGGCGGCGTTTGCGGGTCATGAGAGTATCTTGGCGGCTTACAGGCAGGCGATAGCTCGATGCTATCGGTTTTATAGCTATGGTGATGCGATGCTCATACTCTAGATCTAGCACCTTAGCCCCCAGCCCTGACATAATGTTGAGTTCAGTGCCGGTGTAGCTCAGCTGGTTAGAGCGAGCGGCTCATATCCGCTAGGTCCGGGGTTCAAGTCCCTGCACCGGCACCAAACTTAATTTATCAGGTTGGTTTGGCGGTCGTTACTAGTTTTGTTTCTTCGGGAGAATCGTGCCGTGGTAGCTCGACGTATGGCGATTTCTTTTGCCTTTCGTGTGGTTCGCTAGATCGTCAGAATTAATTTGTGACTATGGTCGACCTGTGTCAACGCGTCGGAGTGGCCGTCAAAGAACAAGGACTCATTTCCCAAGGGAGTCGGGTCGTTGTTGCACTTTCTGGTGGCGGAGATTCAGTTGCACTTGCTGGCCTGATGTGTGAGTTATCAGCGAAGGCGTCATGGTCGGTCGCAGGGTTTCTTCACATTAATCATCAGTTACGAGCAGCTGCGAAGAAGGATGCTGAATTTTGTCGGAAACTGTCAGATAAATTAAATGTCCCATTTTTGATTGAGAAAGTAGACGTGGTGGCTATGTCACGTAATTTAGGGATATCCCTAGAACAGGCAGGTCATCGTCTTCGATATGAAATCTTTAGTCGAATTTGTGAGCATCGGGTGGCCGACTGTGTAGTGACTGGTCATACCCGTGACGATTTAGCGGAGACCGTATTATTGAGACTTATTCGTGGTGCTGGCCCGCGCGGCTTAGCTGGCATTCGCCCTCGTAATGGTTTCGTGGTGCGCCCTTTACTCGATATAACACGGAAAGAACTTCGACATTATTTAAAAGCGCGGGGATTGCCTCATCGTGAAGATGAGACTAATGAAGATACAGTTGTCACACGAAATAGAATTCGTCACTCACTTATTCCATTCTTGAGGAAGAACTTTTCCGAGGGGATTATTAATGTGTTGGCACGGGAGGCCTCAATTGCTCGAGCTGATGATGAGTGGATGGAACGCGAAGTAGACCAGGCTGTAGGTCGAATTGTTTGTTACGGTGAAGAAGGTGCTGATATTGATTCTGAGGCAGTAGCCAAACTCCCCCTCGCCCTTGCCAGACGTGTGTCAAAGCAAGTGCTTGAGCATGTCGGTGGGCGTCCAGTCAACTTTGATCAGATAAATCGATTGCTCAGCCTTATCCGTACATCTTGCCGTTCAGATGTCTCGGTAGACTTTCCCGGTAGTCGTCTGTTCCAAAGCCCAGACCGAACACAACTTGTTCGGTGGAATGGTCGAAGTCAGGGTAGTACCTTGGTAGTGTCTGAGTTCGAATATATATTATTAGTGCCGGGGGAAATTAAAGTTCCCGAGCTCGGAGAAGTTGTGTCTGCGACACCTTCCGACTGCGTTCCGAAGCTTTCCGCTAGAGGTCGAACGGTTGCCGTGAGTAGTGAAAGGATAGTTTTACCTCTAACGGTTCGAAATTGGCGGCATGGAGACGTTATACGGCCTTTGGGACTTGGCGGGCACAAGAAACTACAGGACCTTTTTGTGGATCGAAAGATTTCCAAAGCAAAGCGAGGGACGGTCCCAATTGTGGCCGATTCTAGTGGCAGAATCGTCTGGGTTGCGGGACAAACACTCGACGAGGACTTTCGGGTCACCGATAGTGCCCGAGGCGTGCTAATCTTGAAAGTGATGAAGTTAGGAGAGTCATCTTGAACACCTCAGTCAGAAGTTTTGCCTTCTGGATGACGCTGGTCGTTGCTGTTGTCTTGATCTGGAATTTTTCTACTCAGTTTCAGACCGGAGACAATGCGGTTTCGTTTAGTGAGTTCATCCGGATGGTCGATGCAGGCCAAGTCGAAAATGTCACTCTGGCCGGAAATGAAGTTACGGGGTCAACCACATCCGGAGGGTCATTCCGTACCTTTGCACCACCTCAATATGAAGGATTGGTGAATAAGTTAGTCGAGCGTGATGTCGCTGTTAGTGCGAAGGAAGCTACTGGCAGTCCGTGGGCGACTTTGCTGTACACCTGGGCACCAATTTTGCTTATTCTCGGGTTTTGGATTTTCTTCATGCGGCAGGTCCAAAATGGCGGAAATAAAGCATTATCTTTTGGAAAGAGCCGAGCAAAACTCTCTTCTAGCACCCAGAAGAAAATCAGTTTTAAGGACGTTGCTGGCGTAGACGAGCCGAAGGAAGAACTCCAAGAAATCATTGATTTTTTACGTGAACCACAGAAATACCAGAAATTGGGAGGTCGAATTCCAAAGGGTGTTCTGTTGATGGGCCCTCCAGGAACGGGAAAAACCTTGCTCGCACGTGCAGTGGCCGGAGAAGCCAACGTGCCATTTTACTCCATCAGTGGTTCAGATTTTGTAGAGATGTTTGTTGGCGTTGGCGCTTCTCGCGTCCGCGATCTGTTTGAACAAGGTAAAAAGAATGCACCATGCATCGTTTTTATTGATGAGATCGATGCAGTTGGGCGTCATCGTGGTGCTGGTCTTGGCGGTGGGCATGATGAACGCGAGCAAACATTGAATCAGTTGCTCGTCGAGATGGACGGTTTTGCATCAAATGAGGGTGTTATTTTGGTGGCCGCCACGAATCGTCCCGATGTACTAGACCCCGCGTTGCTACGACCAGGTCGTTTCGACCGGCGTATTATGGTGAATATTCCGGATGTGAAAGGCCGAGAAGGTATTCTTGGTGTTCATACGAGAAAGATCCCGCTATCGGATGATGTTGATGTGCCGGTTATCGCCCGAGGAACCGTTGGATTTTCTGGTGCGGACCTTGCGAATTTAGTTAATGAGGCTGCCCTCAATGCGGCGCGGTATAACCAGAAGCTTGTTCAGATGCAACACTTCGAGTTCGCCAAAGATAAGGTCATGATGGGGGCTGAACGACGGTCGATGATCATCACTGATGAAGAAAAGCAAGTGACTGCGATACACGAAGCAGGTCACGCTTTATTGGCCGTTTTATTGCCACACGCAGATCCAGTTCACAAAGTGACTATTATTCCGCGGGGTATGGCGCTGGGTGTCACCCAGCAGTTGCCAGAGGGCGATAAGCATAATTACTCTCGTGATTACTTAAATGATCAGATTGCCATCTTGCTAGGCGGGCGGTTAGCTGAGGAATTAACGAACGAAGATGTAACGACGGGTGCAGGTAATGACCTTGACCGAGCTACAGACATGGCAAGGCGCATGGTTTGCGAGTGGGGTATGAGCGACGCTGTTGGACCTCTTACCTTTGGAAAAAAAGAGGAGCAGGTTTTTCTTGGGCGTGATTTTGCGAAGTCGCAAGATTATAGCGAAGGCACTGCGATTCGGATCGACCAGGAAATCAAACGCATCGTTACAGAAAATTATGATCGAGCTCGTCGCGAACTTCAGACACATAAAAATGAGCTCGTCCGGATAGCTGAAGAGCTGCTCATCAGGGAGGTTCTCGATGGTGAGCAGGTTAAACGAATCGCAAAGGGGCTTCCCATTGAAGATCCTTTGCCCGATTTGACAACGGGGTCTTCTTCGCCGCCGGGGACCGCGGCGGTGGAGAACGACGAGCAGTCAAGCATCGTGCCACCGGTGCCTTCGCTCGATAAAGCTGTTCCGCAGGAATAGTTCAAACTAGCTGACGCTGAGACTCACTGGGTCAAGAACTCCCGCAATTACTCGGCGGGCTTGTGGTTCCATGATGGCGCTACGTAAATCCTACTCGCTCTCGATACCGGGAGGAACGACACTCGAACTTGGTGAATGTACTCGTGTCATGGGGATTATCAACGTGACACCAGATTCGTTTGCCGATGGTGGGGATTGTTTTCTTCCAGAACGAGCTATTGACCGAGCACTTGAGCTTGAAGATGCCGGTGCAGACATTCTGGATATCGGAGGGGAATCTACTCGTCCTGGGGCATTGCCGCTTTCGGTCGATGAGGAACTGCGGCGCGTCATTCCAGTCATTGAACAGCTTAGTAAACGGGTCAGCGTACCGGTCTCCATCGATACCTACAAAGGATCTGTGGCAGAGGCCGCTATTGATCTTGGAGCGGTCATAGTTAATGACATCTCTGGTCTTTCTTATGATCCGTCGCTGGCCTCAGTAGTTGCTAAGCGCGGTGTGCCGGTCGTCCTAATGCATAATCGCGGCCGGTCTCAGCAAATGTATCGCGAGGCCTCCTATCAAAATATTGGCGAAGAAATAGTAACGGAACTTCGCATTGCTATTGACAGAGCTGTAGATGCGGGTATCTCTCGGGAGCAGATAGTGGTTGACCCTGGGCTAGGGTTTGCTAAACATGCTCGTCAGTCAACGGTCGCTTTGGCTGATTTACCGTGTTTAAGCTCGCTAGATCGGCCTATTTTGGTAGGGGCTTCTCGGAAATCGTTTCTGGAGTCAATGCTTGGTGCTCGTTCTCCCGATAATCGTGAGTGGGGAACGGCAGGAGCGGTCGCTGTCGCAGCGTTCCTTGGGGCTCATATCATTAGAGTTCATGATGTTTCGGCACATCACGACGTGGTACGTGTGGTGGATACCCTTAGGTCAGTCTCAGTTGGGAGGCAGGCGAATTTGGAACGAGAGTGTTAGACAGTCTATTAAACGCGTTTAGCGGAATTCGGTTTGGATGGCGTGATGCGCTCGATATTTTCGTCGTTGCGTTTATCGCGTACGAATTTCTAAAGTTAATACGCCATACACGGGCTGTGCAAATTGGTATAGGAGCAGGCCTAGTTATAGCGATGTACTACTTGTCAGAAGTGGCCATGCTTCGGACTGTTAATTGGTTTGTCGGGAATTTGCTGAGCTATGTGGTGTTTGCGGCGATCGTATTGTTTCAGGCCGACCTTCGGCGGGTGTTGTCTCGACTTGGTAGGGCTTCGTTGTTTCGGCACTTTACCCGTAGGGGTACCACGGACGAGATGGTTGAAGAGGTCGTAACAGCAGCGGGCATGCTTGCTGAGCGAAGGGTGGGCGCATTGATCGCTATTGAGCGAGATATTGGTCTTCGTACGTATGTTGATAGTGGGATTTATCTCGATGCGCGTGTGACGTACGATTTGTTAGTTAGTGTGTTTCAGCCTGAGTCGCCATTACATGATGGTGCGGTAGTCATTCAGGAAAATCGTGTGGCTGCTGCTTCGTGTTTCCTCCCGCTGACGGTGAATGCTCAGAGTACTCATTTTGGAACACGGCATCGAGCGGCTATAGGTTTGACCGAAGAATCAGATGCTGTTGCACTTATAGTTTCTGAAGAGACTGGGGCTGTGTCACTGGTGCTCGACGGGGAGATCGAGAGCGGTCTCGATAGCAAGCTACTTACGAATCGCCTGGATTCAGCCATGCACACACGTCGTAGTCGACGCCGAAATTCTGCACAGAAAGCAGTGTGATGTTTTATCGACGTTTCGTTGAGAATCTTGGTCTTAAGTTGCTTGCAATGGCATTGGCGATAGGTCTCTGGCTGAGTGTCGCTGGTGAAACGGTGATCGAACGTGGTTTCGAGGTTCCAGTCGGATTCCAAAATGTACCGGCGGATTTGCAGGTGGCTGGTGATCCGCCAGACACCGTTCATGTACGTGTGAGGGGCCCGATGAGTATTGTGAACCGATTGGCCCTCGGAGATGTTGTTGCAGTGCTTGATCTTGCGGGAGAACGTCCCGGTGAAAGACGACTGTTTGATATGTTTGCTGATCGCGTACGCACACCATTTGGTGTGGAGGTGATTCAGGTGATCCCGGCGACGATTACCGCTGCACTTGAGAGAGCAGGTGCGCCGCGCACAGTTCCTGTAGTGCCAGACATTGAGGGACAACCGGCAGAAGGTTTTGCTGTGGGTCGTATTTCGACGGTACCGGAGTCTGTGGAGATTGTCGGCCCTACCAGCCTGCTTGATAGTGTGGTGGAAGCGATTACTGAACCGGTGTTAATTGAGGGTTCGAGCGAACGCGTGCAGTCTTTGGTCACTATCGGTGTGTCCGATCGGGTACTGCGGTTACAGACACCAAGTTCAGCTGAAGTTACTGTTGAGATTGTTCCGGCACCGGTGGAGCGCAATATACAGGAGTTGGCGATCTCAAGTCGAAGTCTCGAACCTGGCCTAGAGGTCTCGTTTGATCCCATTAGTGTCACAGTAGGTATCCGCGGTTCGGAGGTGTTACTCCAGGCCATGGAAGAGGGCGAAGTTGAGGCCTTCATCGACCTTGCCGGCCTTTCTGCCGGCCGTTACAATCTTCCGGTTACGGTGGTGTCGAGTGCCGATATAGGAATTACGCATATCGATCCGCCGAACGTACTTGTGGTATTGCAATAGGCGTATATTGGCCCACCCGTATTATTAGAATTTTTAGGATATATATTGCAGTCGATGTTCGGAACTGATGGTGTTCGTGGAACGCCAGGTCATGAACCCCTCGATGCCGACACAGTAGTTGGTTTAGGCGCCGCTGTGGCGGCAGAGTTGGGTGATTCTCCGCGTGTTGTGTGTGGCCGTGACACAAGAGACTCCGGGGTATGGCTTGAGCGGCAGTTTGTTGCTGGGGTACATAGTGAAGGAGGAACGGTCGTCAGTGTAGGTGTTATGCCGACCCCTGGAGTTTCGTTGATTGTCTCGAGTCAGGCTTTTGATGCTGGCGTCGTGATCTCAGCTTCTCACAATCCGCACCCGGACAATGGCATCAAGTTGTTGCAGGCGACCGGTGAAAAAAGTTCCCGAGAGTTTGAAAAACGCGTTGAGGCGCGTGTTCGGCAAGGTAGTAATAAAGTTGACGAATTGTTGAATAAGCCGGTTAAGACGACCGACCATATGGATCTGTACGCTGACCATTTGATTCGTATAGTCGGAAACACTGATTTATCAGGTATTTCGCTTGCAGTTGATTGTGGCCATGGGGCGACATCTGAGATTGCTCCTTATGTCATGAATAAACTGGGTACGTCGTGCGTAAAGCTTCATACGGAACCGAACGGGCACAATATCAATCAAGCAAGTGGGTCTACGCATCCTGAGGCCCTTCAACACGCGGTAGTTGATGGGCGGTGTCAAGTTGGATTCGGATTTGATGGCGATGGTGACCGGGTCATCCTTGTTGACAGGAAAGGTGAAATTGTTAATGGCGATGGGGTGTTGTTTATCGCGGCACGCTATTTACAAGCATCGAGTAGCCTTCATACCAACGGCATTGTTGCGACTGTGATGAGTAATTTTGGTCTTGAGGTTGCGTTAGCGGAGTCTGGCATTCAAGTACATCGATGTCAGGTTGGTGATTGGCACGTTCGGGAGGAGATGCAGAGGCGCGGAGTTTCCTTAGGCGGTGAGCAGTCCGGGCACATTATTTTTTCTGAGTTTTTGCCGACAGGAGATGGGTTGGCGACAGCCCTGCTCGTGTTGTGTATGCTGGTTCAAAGCGGTCAATCGCTCGATGAGCTTGTGGCCGATTTAACGATTTTCCCCCAGATACTTCTTAACGTTCCGGTGAAGATGAAACGGGACATCGCAGGTGTTCCAGAACTTGTTAGCGCGGTCCATAAGGCAGAGCAGCAACTGTCTGGACATGGTCGTGTCCTTGTTCGGTATTCCGGGACAGAATCACTATTGCGGATCATGGTGGAGGGGCCAGAGCAGGATACGGTTGACCGGTTGGCGGCAGAAATTGCAACGTGTGCTCAAGAGCGACTGGTGTAGCTTCAGAGAGCATCAACTTCAGGCAACATTGATAACATGCGACTTGGCGTAAATATTGATCACGTTGCGACTGTTCGGCAGGCCAGACAAGTTCGCGAACCGGAACCGGTGACAGCGGCGTTATTGGCTGAGCTTGCTGGTGCCGACGGCATCACCGTTCATTTGCGTGGTGATCGTCGTCACATCCAGGATCGAGATCTTGACCTGCTCAAGGAAGTCTTATCTATCAAGCTCAATATAGAGATGGCGGCTACGCGCGAGATGGTTGCAATTGCTAGGCGCGTGAAGCCGGCGCAGGTGACGTTGGTGCCGGAACGTCCCAATGAACTCACGACGACTGGCGGCCTTGACGTGGTGCGTCATGCAGACCAGTTAAAAAATACGGTAGCCCGCCTTCGTGAGGTAGGTATTCAAGTTAGTTTGTTCATCGACACGGATCTCAAACAAATTCGCAAAGCGCGTGCTATCGGGGTTGAAGCAGTTGAAATCAATACGGGGCCTTATGTCGATTCGAATGAGAATGAACAGCAAAAGCTTTTGGCGAAAGTTGTTTCAGCCGCACGACTCGCGGAACGGCAGCATCTTGAAGTGTTGGCAGGACATGGTCTGACGTATACGAATGTCGAATCGATAGCGTCGATTAAAGAGATTGTTGAAGTGAATATCGGGCATAGTCTCGTGGCAAGAGCTGTGTTGGTTGGGATGAAACAAGCTGTTCAGGAGATGCGTCGTCTACTCGATTAGAACTTGGCCGCAATGGACAATCTCGGCAATTAAAAGCCGCGAGATGTATCATCGATATTTATGCTACTGGGATGGCTAATACGTCTTTTACTTGTGGTGCTGGTCATTCGGGTAGCCTGGCACTTTGTGTCGGGTTTTGTCACTGGCGTGCGGGGGCCGGCGCGGAAGTCGGCGGAGGGCAGCGTGGCTCTTGTTAAAGACCCCGTATGTGGGACTTACATTAGGCGGGTCGATGCTTTGAGTGCACGGGCGGGGGCAAAAACTCACTACTTCTGTTCGGAGCGATGCCAGCAGGCGTTTTTGAAGACGGCGTGAGATGAGCACAGAAGAGTTAAAACGGTCTGAGGTGGTTGAGGTTGGTAGGCGATTGCACGAACGAGCTTACGTTGCCTCGAATGACGGTAATATCAGTGTGCGGCTAGACGACGAACGTCTCTTGACGACGCCAAAAGGGGTCTCAAAGGGGTTCATGACCCCGGACATGCTTGTTGTTACGGATCTTGAAGGCCAAAAGATCTCTGGAGAACGGGATCCTTCTTCGGAATTACTCATGCATCTTGCGGTGTATGAACGGCGTCCTGATGTCACCGCAGTCGTTCATGCGCATCCACCCGTCGCGACTGGATTTGCCGTTGCAGGAATCCCGCTTGATCGCGCGGTCCTTGCCGAAGTTATTACAACATTAGGTAGCATTCCGATTGCTGATTACGGTACCCCGTCGACCCATGAGTTAGCCGATGCAGTTGGCAAGTACATCAAAATCCATGATGGATTACTGTTGGCAAACCATGGCGCCATAACGGTGTCGGACAGTTTGATGAGTGCCTACTACAAGATGGAAACTGTCGAACATTTTGCACGAATTAGTGTTGTTGCACGGTTACTAGGACGGGAACGATTACTCTCACGGGAAGAAGTAAATCGTTTGCAGGATTTGAGGGGTATGTACGGCATCTCAGCACCTGCACCGATTTGTCCGGATGGCATCATTACAGAGAATGATGAGACGTGTCAGGTGCTCGATGCACCGGTGGTACCTGGTAAGCAGGTTGTTGATGAGGTGCCTGGTAAATCACGTTCCAGTGAAATACCAGTGGGCGGTGACGGTGAAATTCGTTTAACATACCGCGAACTTGCGGCCTTGATAGAAGATGCCGTCAACCATTTACGATAGAAACGCGCGGGGGGACAGCATGGATGAAGCGTTGGGAATGGTCGAGACCAAAGGCCTTGTCGCAATGATTGAGGCGGCAGATGCAATGGTTAAGGCAGCAAAGGTAACCCTCGTCGGTTGGGAGAAAATTGGCGCGGGTTACGTTACGGCTATTGTTCGCGGTGATGTCGCCGCCGTGAAAGCCGCGACTGATGCAGGAGCAGCCGCCGCACGACGGGTTGGGGAACTTGTTTCCGTTCACGTTATTCCGCGTCCGCACTCCAATCTTGAGGACGCATTGCCGATCGGTAAGGCTGGCAAATAGTCAGTGATTCTTGCCAAGGTCGTCGGAACCGTAGTCGCCACGCTTAAGGATGAGCGCCTGGTTAGTCAGAAGCTACTTTTGGTGCAGGCACTCGACGTAACTGGCAAACCACAGGGCAATCATTGGGTGGCGGTGGATACTGTGGATGCTGGTGCAGGCGAAACGGTACTGATTGTGAGTGGAAGCTCAGCAAGAATGGCCGCCGATCTTAAGGATTCTCCAGTTGATGCGGCGATTGTGGGCATTGTCGACGCGGTAGAGATTGATTCCGACTAATGCAGCTGGCCAGAGTGATTGGTAACGTCGTTTCTACTCACAAAGACCAGAGTCTGGTAGGGCAGAAGCTCTTGGTTTTGCAGCCGGTTAGCCCGCTGCGAAAGGAGATCGGGCATCCGGTAGTGGCGGTCGATTCAGTTGGGGCTGGTGTCGGTGAAGAAGTGTTTTTTGTACGAGGTCGAGAAGCGACGTTCCCATTTTTGCCCGACCAAGTCATAACTGACGCTAACGTCGTTGGTATCGTTGACCAGTGGTCGTACCAGCCTGAAACGCAGGAACCATAGTGCGAATTGGTCGTGTGACTGGTGCTGTTGTATCGACACAAAAGCATGAAAAGCTCCACGGGGCCAAGCTTTTGCTTGTTCAACCGATCAGCCCTGATGGTCGTGCATCAGGCGTCACGGTGCTAGCTGTTGATGCGGCTCAGGCCGGCATTGGCGACAAAGTGTTATTGGTCATTGAAGGTCGTGCAGCTGGCCAAGCTGTGCGCCGACGAGCCGCTCCGGTTGATGCCGCTATTGTCGGCGTGATCGATTCGGTGACTCGTTATGAGCGCGACTGATACACGTGCGGCCATGGCTGTTAAGCAGGCCATCCGTCGTTATCTTACGAGCAAATCTCACGGGCGGGGCAATGATGCCTCATCGGTCGACGTGGTAGCTACCCATTCGAGTCAGCGCCAGTATGATGCGGACAGTACGTCCGTTGATTCGACGGAGGGGCTTTGCATCATAGAATCGGCCGTTCGTTGCGAGCATTGCGGCTACTGCCGGTCCCATGGATATTAAGCGTTCACCGTCTGTAGGTGTTGTCATGCGTCGACTTGCTCGAGCCATTGATCGCATGGACAATCCCGCGATTGAAAAGTTAGCTGCAGAAGAGAAGGGTGACCCATTCCAGATATTGATCGCAACACTGTTGTCTGCGCAAACGAAAGATGCAGTGACCCTTGAAGCGTCGACCCGGCTTTTTCGTCGGGCACGTACACCACAGACGCTGTCACGTTTGTCTATTCCAACGCTAGAGCGACTGATTTATCCGGTGAGTTTTTACCGCAATAAGGCACGTCATGTAAAAGAGGCCAGCCGACAGATCATATCGCGGTTTGGGGGGATTGTTCCGAGCACGATGTCCGACCTGTTGACATTGCCTGGTGTTGGACGGAAAACGGCGAATCTGACACTGATTGTTGCTCACCAGAGTGCTTCAAATATCTGTGTCGATACGCATGTTCACAGGATTTCAAATCGGTTCGGCTGGGTCACGACCAGGACACCGGAACAAACAGAGCAAGCGCTCTATGTAGTGGCTCCGCGGCGTTGGTGGGCGTTAATCAACCTGTATTTGGTGACATGGGGTCAAAATATTTGCCGCCCTGTTTATCCTAAATGTGGTGCATGTGTTATCGAATCAATTTGTCCGCGCATTGGTGTGACGCGGACCGGTAAGTCCTGAGTCGAGTTCGGGCAATCAATGTGCACGTTGATAATTTCGGTCAGAAAGAACCACGCGACATTGTTGCCAGTGCCGAGACGAAATCGTCGATTGCGTTGACCACATCTGTTGAGTCAGCACTAAAATTATTAGCCAGAATCGAGAATGCGAGTCGTTCGCCATCAGCTGTTTTAACATACCCAGCTAATGATCGGACATGGGACATAGACCCGGTTTTTGCGTGAACATTGCCCGTTGCTGCTGTTCCCTTGAATCTATTGCGCAGGGTGCCGTCCTGGCTGGCGATTGGCAGTGTAGCTAAAAAAAGATTTTGGTCTAACGCGTTTTGATGTAGTTGGACGAGGATGTCTGTCAGCGCACTGGCTGTGAGGTAGTTGTAGCGTGATAATCCTGAGCCATCTACGACGATGGCACGGTTTCGCTGGATTCCCCAATCATCGAGTACCTGGGCGACAACGGCAGAACCCGTGTCACCAAAGCTGAAACCGAGTCGTCGGTATATTGATTCTGCGAAGAGATTTTGACTCCGTTTCATCATGTCAACCGCTATCGTTGATAGCGGTTCTGATTGGTTTTCCAGGAGGCGTTGCAGTCCATTTGTAGCCGATGCTTGTTGGGTTTTAGTTAAGTGATCAATATCAACAGCATTTCCACTCACGACGACACCCTCGGCTTCCAAAGACTCACGAAGTGCCTGCACGAAAAAGCTTGTCGGGTTGGCTACGGATACTGGACGGATAATGGCACTAGTCCCGCCGCCGATTGAGCCTGATACCACTAATTCTGCCTTACCAGCTGCTCGCTGAAGCTGAATAAGACTCGGTTCGCGGCGAGAAGTGGTGGTGGTCTGGTTAAGGAGCGTTAATCCTGAGCCAGCATTTTGAATAAAAATTTCAGCTGGTAGATCGATAGCGCGGTTAGGCGTGATGCGTATAGCCACGACGTTTTCATGGTATTGGAGGGGACCAACTGGGGCCGCAAATCCGAACGCGAGGTCATCCCACGACCACCCGAATCCTAACCGTGGTTGCGGGCTTGTGCTGCCGCGTCTGACGGTTTCCCCTATAGCGACGCGGTCATCGCCGATGATGTTCCCATTGACCTGATGTATACCTTGATTACGAAGTTTCTGTGCCCATGAGGTCAGTACGTCGTTGTCGATCGTTGGGTCTCCACTACCTCTCGCAATTAGGTCGCCGTGGAGCACATTTCGTTCTATGTGGCCGTTGGTGAATAGAACCGTCTCGAATCGATCATTCCAGCCAAGCTGTTGGGAAGCGACGGCAAGAGTAATGATCTTCAGGGTCGATGCTGGTGTCAGTAAAACGTCTGGATTTCTGGTGAAAATCTGTTCATGACGGTCGATCGACCGGACATCGACGCCCCATAGAGTTGTTTCAAGCGGGGCCGAGTCCAAGGTTTTATCTAGTAGCCTATTCAGCCGTGTAAGAGCAGGGGTGTCTAAGACGGACGAGGTGCTTGTGCCAGGGAATGCCGTTGCCGTTGGAAGCCGAGATGCACATCCGGTAACAATAAGAACTGCAACGGCGATGCTTGTCGTGATGGCGAGCAGGCGGGACCAGTCGATCGGCCCTGCGAGTTTGTATGGCACCTCGCTATGTTGAACCTTCTTAAGGCTCGGTGTCTACTGATGTACCGAGAACCATATCGATTGATTCGAATACGCCATTGATGGACGTGCTATCGATGACCGCGGCACCATCTTCTTCACCGTGAATGCCGTGATAGGTGTCATCAGACTGACCGATTGTTACCGTTTCTTGCTGTTCGTTACCGTAGGTGACGGTAAAGATTGCGAGTGGGATATCGAGTCCAGTGTTGTCACGGCCATTGACAAACGACTCCGCACGTAACCCCGACAGCTTCGAGAGCAGGTCGTCAAACGCGAGTGCTTCGATCGCTTTTTGGTCAGGTTCGACTTGCTGCCAGAGTTGTTCATTCGAATTGTCTGAGTTGTCATCGTTATCGGATCTTTTTTCAAAGCGGTATGTTTCGCCATCCCTGGTTACGGTGATGCCATTTGCGTTGAATGGTTGGAAGTCGAAGAGTTCTTTCTTTCGGTAGGTATCTATGCCTCGATCGAATTCGTCGAAGAGCGCAGCGTCTACGGTGAATACGACAGAGCGAGACGCATCGCGACCGTAAACAGTACCCGCAGGGCTCTCGTTCCCCATTACCAAAACGTGGTTTCCGTTGTCTGTTTCCACGGTTATTGTCATACGTGGATTATCAAGACCAAATGGTTCAAGACTGCCGTCAGCAGATTCCATCTCAACGGCGATCATTTCTGCAGAACCTATACGACCTGAGAGCCCTTCTACGATGCCAAAATCACCGCGTGCGCGCACTGATTCAAGGAGGCGCCACGCACCGTCAGCCTTACTAAATCTGAGTGTTGAGGCGTCCTGCTCAATAGTCAGACCCGTAACGTCTGGCCCAGTAAATTCAAGTAACGAGCGGTCCCTGAGGTCAAAGGATGATCGATTGAAGGTCGACTCAAGAAAGCTCGCAATCAAAAACACCCTAGTGGTACCGCTAATGTTTGCGTAGCGATCAGAGC
>CAUZRA010000006.1:0-14551 GCA_963582035.1 Vicinamibacteria bacterium
AGATCTCTGTTGGTGTCGAGTTAAGCGGAATTTGGGGGTTGCGGCGAGCCAATCCCTGTGTGCTGTTCGATTCGGTTTCGATCATCTCTTCGATAGGAGTGATGCCTGCGATGGCGTCTTTGGAAAACGATCCAAGCGAGTACGAGACCGCGCCGATGAGACGGTTATCGATGTAGACAGGACTTCCACTCATCCCTTGGATGACCCCGGTATTGGCCAGGGGGCCGCCCTCCAATCGAGCGACGATCAGGTCGCGTCGCGGTCCCATGACATTCGTCAGGACGCCAAGAATATGAACATCGAATTCTGAGCGCGTATTGCCCTCAAATACCGTAATGCCAACCCCCTGCATTCCGGGCCGAACTTCGCTCAGTGGCATGGTTTCCGTGACGGCAGGTAGGCTCACCGGGGCGAATGCGACACACGCGAGTCCGGTGACGATGACAGTTTTCAGTATTGTGCTTCGAAAGTATGGCGTTGCTGATGTCTGTAATGCTTTGGTCATAAGGAATGGTCGTAACACCGGTTATATCGGACGAAATGTGTATCGGTCAAGGAGTAGCGTTGACAGTGTACGATACGTCTGTTACGTTCGACGAACGCTATGCATTTTTCGGCCTCAATTTCACTCGTGCCGCAGCAGCTGCTAATGTGGTCGTCCGCGTATTGGTGGTATTACCGTAGGGCTGCGGATGCTCAAGAGGCAATTAGGTAGAATCAGATCCATATCGTCAAACGCCGAGGCCTTTTCAGCATATGTGCTGGAGAGGCTTTTTTTTTAGGGTACCGATGAAAACGACGCAGTTGTGTGCAACCGTGACCGCAGAGACCATGGAAGAACTGTGCCAAAAGCGGGACCAGCAGGACGGTGCAGACCTCGTTGAACTGCGTTTGGATAGCCCGCGCGACCCAGATGTGCGAGCTGCATTAAGGGGTCGGCAGGTGCCCGTACTCGTGACGTGCCGTCCGAAATGGGAAGGCGGTGAATTTGGTGGGTCGGAAGAGGAACGTCGAAGAATTCTTCTGGAGGCGGTCGATGAGGGTGCGGAATATGTTGACGTCGAGCATAACGCCAGTTTTCTCAGCGATGTGTTAGAGCGACGACAGGGGCGGGGTGTGGTGGTGTCGTATCACGCATTCGCCGCTGGCCACCATGATGTCTATGACCGCTATCGCGCAATGCGGGCTACGGGAGCTGAAGTGGTCAAAATTGCTGTTGCAGTTGACTCCTTATACGCCGGTGCAGAACTGATGCGTATCGGTGACAAGAATGATCGGCGTGTGATGATCGGAATGGGTTCTGCTGGAGTACCAACAAGAATCCTGGCAGGCCGATACGGAATGTGTTGGACGTATGCTGGTGAGGGGGTTGCGCCAGGGCAAGTCAGTCTTGAGGATATGCGAGACCAGTTTCGTGTCCGGCGTGTAACTGAAAATACGATGGTGTACGGCGTACTTGGATCGCCGGTCAGACATTCTGTGTCTCCGGTGATGCACAATGCCGGCTTTGATGCCTTGGACTTAGATGCCGTCTATCTTCCTCTGGAAGCGAGTGACATCGATGATTTTTCATCGTTTGTTCGGGTAGTCGGTCTGCGCGGTGCCAGCGTGACGGCGCCGTTTAAAGAGGATATTGCATCGTGCGTGAGTGAGATGGACGAGACAGCGGAAGCCGTTGGTGCAGTCAATACCGTGCTTTGCGATGGCGATCAATGGGTCGGAAGAAATACCGATGTCACAGGATTTCTGGCGCCTCTCATTGGGCGCATGTCTCTTGCTGGAAAGCGCGCGGTCGTAATCGGCGCGGGTGGAGCGGCTCGTGGGGTGGCGTGGGGCTTGGTACAACAAGGCGCTGAGGTTCGCGTGTGCGCACGCCGGTTGGAGAGAGCAGAGTCGGTGAGCCGATCGGTTGGTGCGGAGGCTGGTGAGATGCCTCCTGCGGCTGATTCGTGGGACCTTTTAGTAAACACTACGCCCGTGGGCACGTTTCCCAACTGTGATGAATCGCCTCTACCCAATGGAGTTTTTGGCAAAGGTGTTGTCTATGACCTTGTATACAACCCACCTACAACAAGGTTACTCGCGCAAGCGGCTGAAGCTGGTTGCGACACGATTGGAGGGCTTGGGATGCTGGTCGCTCAAGCGCGAGAGCAGTTTGCGTGGTGGACCGGCGCACAACCGGCGGAAGGGGTGTTCGAAGAAGCGGCCCAGTTAGAGTTAATGCGGCAAGACGAGGTGGAGGAAGATCAACGTGACTGATTCGATGTCCGAGACCAGTTTCGAACAATTTGAAGTACTCGCAAAGAGTGCAACGTTCGTTCCTGTGTGTCGTGAAGTAATCGCCGATACGCTGACGCCTGTCTCTGCTTTTTTGCGAGTAGCTGGGAATTCGGACCGGTCGTTTCTTTTTGAGAGCGTGGTCGGTGGGGAGCGATTGGCCCGGTACTCATTTCTGGGAAAAGACCCGCTCCTGACAATTCGATCGGTGCGCGGGGAAACCGTACGTGAAGAGTCCAACCAGTCACTGGTGTTAGATATGTCGTTTGTTGACGCGATACGTGAGCTGATGATGCGGTACCGATCACCTGTTGTTCCAGGCTTACCCCGGTTCACAGGCGGTGCTGTTGGGTATCTGAGCTACGACGCAGCCCGATGGTTCGAGCCGACGCTGGAAAAGGCACGCGAGGCGCATTTGAAGGCCGAGGATGAGAATGACACCGCCGTTTTTATGTTGTTTGACACTGTGCTGGCGTTCGATCATGTCAAAGGGCGAATCCTCTTAATTGCTAATGTTGCGTTAGGGGATGTCAAAGACGAACAGTTGCAGGTGGGTTATCAGGATGCGCGATCGAAGTTAGCGGCGTTGCAGACTGAACTGGAGAATGAACTTCCGGAGCTAAGGCCGCAGAAGCCGCGTGCGATTATGGTCAACTCGAACATGACGCAGGAGGCATTTGAACGAGCGGTCCGGACTGCGAAGGATTACATAACGGCAGGCGATATTTTCCAGGTTGTTCTCTCGCAACGGTTTTCAGTTGAAATCTCGGCGGATCCATTCACCGTGTACCGGGCTCTTCGGTATGTGAACCCCTCGCCCTACATGTATTTCATACGCATCGGTGAACTGTCGATTGTTGGTGCGTCACCTGAGATGTTGGTGCGGGCCGAAGGGCGCGTTGTGGAAACACACCCGATAGCAGGGACCCGTCCACGAGGCGGAACGGACGAGGAGGATGAACGGTTAGCTGACGAACTAATCGCTGATCAAAAAGAACGAGCTGAACACGTGATGCTCGTGGATCTTGGTCGGAATGATTTAGGCCGAGTGTGTAGTTTTGGATCAGTGGATGTGCCGCAGTTCATGGAGATAGAGAGATATTCACATGTCATGCATCTTGTATCACGTGTTGTTGGCAGGCTCGATAACGACCACGACTGCGTCGACGCACTCGCCGCGTGCTTTCCGGCAGGAACGGTATCTGGTGCCCCCAAGATTCGGGCAATGGAAATTATTGATGAACTGGAATCGACAACGCGTGGGGTCTACGCAGGATCCGTGGGATATATAGATTGTGCAGGCAATCTTGATTGTTGCATCACTATTCGAACTGTCGTGATTAGAGATGGACGTGCGTATGTTCAGGCGGGTGCGGGAATTGTAGCCGACTCGGATCCGACTGCGGAATATGAAGAAACGCGAGCTAAAGCGTCTGCGCTCTTTACTGCACTCGAACTCGCCGAAAGAGGACTTGAAGCGACCGGCTCGGCTGGAGGGTGAAACGAAATGGTAATTGTCATCGACAACTACGATTCGTTTACCTACAACCTGGTGCAGTATCTTGGTGAGTTGGGTGCGGAACTTCGTGTCTTTCGTAATGACGTGATTACGGTTAACGAAATTGCAAATCTGAAGCCCGGTGGAATTGTGATTTCGCCGGGGCCAGGCCGGCCGGAGCAGGCTGGCATCAGTGTGGAACTCATTCGTGCTCAGTCCCAACAGACTCCGATTCTTGGTGTTTGCCTGGGTCATCAGGCGATTGGTCAGGCGTATGGTGCACGCATCGTGTCGGCGCCGGCTTTATTTCATGGAAAGGCTTCGCAGGTAATGCATGATGGGGTCGGTATTCTTGCCGGGATAGAAAGCCCGTTTGAGGCAGGCCGGTACCATTCACTTGTGATTGATGGAACGACGGTGCCGGACGAGTTGGAAGTGGTGGGAACCGCATCTTCGGATGGCACGATTATGGCCGTTCGGCATAGGGAGTTCCCTGTCTTTGGCTTGCAATTTCATCCAGAGTCCATTCTAACGTCTGACGGGAAGACCATTTTGCAGAATTTTCTAGAATGCCATCGACCCTCGGGTTAGGGATTAAATGGGAAGCAAAGTCACATTAGCCTCCGTGCTGGATCTCGTTACGAGAGGCGTCAATCTGAGCGAGTCAGAGTCCGAGTACGTGATGGAAGAAATCATGACGGGTCGCGCGACCTCTGCTCAGATCGCCGGATTGTTGGTGGCGTTAAAGATGAAAGGGGAGTCTGTCGAGGAAATTGTTGGCATGGCGCGGATAATGCGGTCGCATTCCGTAAAACTGAGTCGGTCTATCCCGAATTGTTTCGATACGTGCGGCACTGGCGGTGACGGTGCACGAACGTTCAATGTGTCTTCAGTTACGGCAGTTGTACTCGCAGCGACAGGTCTACGCGTTGCAAAACATGGCAATCGGTCAGTGTCGAGTCGCTCAGGCAGTGCAGATCTGTTTGAGGCATTTGGTGTGAATGTTGAAGCATCGCCACTGGTAGTTGAACGATGTTTAGTCGAAGCGGGTATCGCATTCTGTTACGCACCGACATTCCATCCATCGATGAGGCATGCAGGACCAACACGGAGAGCACTGGGAGTAAGGACTGCATTTAACCTCCTTGGACCATTGACTAATCCTGTCGGCGTGGGACGCCAGATCATCGGTGTGCCGAGTGTTGACGTGCTGGAATTAGTTGCGAGTTCACTTCGTTCACTAGGTTCTGAACGAGTTTGGGTTGTACATGGATCTGGTGGGCTCGATGAAATATCTCCAATCGGTGAAACCGAGGTCTGTGAGGTACATGAAGGACAACTTTCTCGCTTTTCAATACGACCACAGGATTTCGGTGTCACGCCGTCCGACTTGCGTGCATTACGGGTGGACAGTATTGCCGAGAGTCACAAGATGGCATTGGCGGTTTTGGCGGGTGAAGGGGGACCAGCAAGAGATATCGTGCTCATGAACGCGGCAGCAGGGTTGTTAGTTGCCGGTCAGGTCGGCACGTTGAGTGAAGGAATGCAATCCGCAGGTATAGCGATCGATGAGGGACGGGCGAGGGCCGCGCTCGATCGAATGGTGACTTACTCGCAGGCCGTGGATAAGAAATGACGTTAGATGGTCAATCGAGTCCAGACCTTTTAGCAGCGATTGTCGCAGCCACGAAAACGGCGGTACAGGAGCGTGCGGTGGCGAAGCCACTGCGAGAATTGGAAAAAGCGCGGGGGCAGAAAAGTTCGGATGGTAGGCGATTTATAACGGAGCTTCGAAAAGAGGGCCGGTATAACGTGATCGCGGAGTGCAAGCGTCGGTCGCCCTCTAAAGGACTGCTGAGTGAAGTCTACAATCCGTCAGATATAGCGACCGGCTACGCGAACGCAGGTGCAGCAGCGATTTCGGTCCTGACCGAGCCAGCATTTTTCGATGGTGAGCTTGAGCACTTAGAGGTTGTTCGGAATGCGGTTGACCTCCCAGTTTTGCGAAAAGACTTCATTGTGACGGACTATCAATTACTGGAAGCATGCGTGGCGGGTGCGGACGCGGTGTTGCTGATAGCCGCTATTCTTGATGCATCGGAATTACGTCACTTAATGCGGCAGGCAAAAGACTACGGCTTGGCTGTATTGACTGAAGTCCATGACGCTGAAGAATTGTCGCGATCTCTTGATGCGGGCGCAGAGATTGTTGGAGTTAACAATCGTGACCTTCGGACCTTCGCCGTTGATCTCGAAACGTCCGAAGTGCTGATACGGAAAATACCTCAGGATGTCACGGCTGTTGCGGAGAGCGGGTTGACTAGTGCGTCTGACTTGATCGCACTACGGCGAGCCGGCTATCACGCATTCTTGATTGGTGGCGCGTTTATGAGTGCACCGGTGCCTGGTGAAGCGTTAGCTAATCTTCTGCGTGATACTCATCAGCAGATGGCGGTATCAGGCTATGGTGCAGGTTAAAGTTTGTGGTATTACGCGGGCGGCGGATGCGATGGCGGCCGTCTCGCTGGGCGCCACCGCGCTAGGATTTGTTTTTTGGCCGCAGAGCGGGCGGTACGTCACGCCTGCAGTCGCAGCTTCAATTGCGCGGCTGGTGCCTGACGTCGTGACGGTAGGCGTATTCGTTAATAGCTCAGCAGAAGAAATTAATGAGGTAGCGGATAAGGTAGGTTTGACCAGCGTTCAACTTCATGGCGATGAGCCGGATGAGATGTATACGCAGCTGTCGTATCGCGTCATCCGGGCAATCGGGGTAAAGGGCGAGAAGACGATAGCGAAGGTTGATCGTGTGCCGCGGGATGTCATGGTGTTGCTTGATGTGCATGACGCCGTGCAAAGAGGTGGGACCGGGCGGACCGTTGATTGGGACGTTGCGGCTACTATTGCGGCGAAGCGACAAATCTTTCTTGCCGGAGGCTTGCGACCAGACAATATTGCTGCCGCGATCCGGAGTGTACGACCCTACGGAATCGATGTGTCGTCAGGGGTTGAAGCGTCGCCTGGAATAAAGGAGGTTGGAAAGTTGGTGTCACTTTTTTCTGAGGTGGAACAGGTATGACACTGCCGGTATTCGGGCGTCGAGATCCTGACGAACGTGGGTATTTCGGTGACTACGGTGGTCGGTTCGTGCCGGAGACACTGGTCGCACCGATTGAAGAACTGGAAAAGGCCTATCGGGAGGCTCGGGTAGATCGTGCATTTGGCGTGCAACTGGAAGCTCTCTTAGGTCGTTATGTCGGGCGACCGACTCCGGTCTATGAAGCAGTGCGTCTGCGGGAAACGATTGCCTCGCAAGGATCGGTTAGAGAGACCGCGGTGGCAAGGTTGTTCTTTAAAAGGGAGGACCTGGCACATACCGGCGCGCATAAGATCAATAACGCGCTGGGGCAGGCGCTTTTGGCTGCTCGTATGGGTAAACGGCGAATAGTTGCTGAAACTGGAGCTGGTCAACACGGTGTTGCGACGGCGACGGCGTGTGCGCTGTTGGGGCTTGAATGCGAAGTGTATATGGGGACGGAGGATATGTCCCGGCAGGCGCTCAATGTCTACCGTATGAGATTGTTGGGTGCGACAGTGACTGGTGTTGAGGCCGGCAGCTGCACGCTGAAGGACGCGATCAACGAGGCCATGCGCGACTGGGTCACGAATGTAACTGATACGTATTACCTGCTTGGTTCTGTTCTTGGGCCACATCCTTATCCGTTGATGGTTAGAGAATTTCAATCTGTGATTGGCGTCGAGGCGCGTGCACAGTTTGATGATTTGGTAGGCGGGGTACCCGACGTCGTAGTCGCGTGCGTCGGTGGTGGTAGTAACGCACTGGGAATCTTCGATGCGTTTATTGAAGATGAGTCCGTGCGATTAGTGGGTGTCGAGGCCGGAGGCGAGGCGCTTGCCACGGGCCGGCATGCGGCCAGATTTGCGACCGGTGTCGCTGGGGTGTTGCAGGGCACTCGGAGTTATGTATTGCAAGATGATGATGGAAATATTGAACTCACGCATTCGGTGTCGGCGGGATTAGATTACGCGGCCGTAGGTCCGGAGCATGCTTGGTTGCGTGATTTGAAGCGTACGGAATACACACACGTTACAGACGATGAGGCGTTAGACGCATTTCGGTTACTCAGTCGTACCGAGGGCATTCTGCCGGCATTAGAATCGTCGCACGCGGTCGCGTACGCCTGTCAACTTGCGGGAGACCTCGGAGGGTCTGCGAAAATCCTTATAAATCTGTCTGGGCGAGGGGATAAGGACGTCGAAGCTATTAGGAATCATGAAAGTACGAGAAGCTAACGGATGTCTAGGCTGGATGTGATTTTTGAATCGGTAAGAGCTCGCACCGATCCCGGGTTGGTGACGTTTGTTACGGCCGGCGATCCCGATCTTGGTCGGTCAGCGGATATCTTACGAGTGCTTGACTCTGCCGGAGCCGATGTAATTGAAGTTGGGGTGCCGTTTTCGGATCCGCTCGCGGATGGCCCGGTTATACAGAGGGCGTCTGAAAGGGCTTTGCGGACGGGGACCACGCTTAGTCGAACCATCTCGATGGTTGAACAAGTCAGATCAACGGTCCAGGCGGGTATCGTACTTTTCACCTATGCGAATCCGGTGGTTCGCATGGGGCTGAAGGTGTTTTTGGAGCGGGCAGCAAATGCTGGTGTGGACGGCGTATTGATTCTTGACCTTCCTATTGAAGAGGCCGAGGAGTTTCAAACGACGGCAAAGGATGTCGCAATCGATCCTATTTTCTTGCTAAGCCCGACCACATCGGATGATCGGATACGACACGCAGCCGAGTTAGGTCGGGGTTTTCTGTATGGAATTTCGAGGCTGGGTGTGACAGGCGCGACGGATACCATCTCCGATGGCGCGGAGAGACTCGTTGGACGTATTCGTCGGCTGACTGATATGCCGATTGCTGTGGGTTTTGGGATATCTAGACCAGAACATGTAGCGGCGGTTGGTCGATGGGCAGACGCGGCTGTTGTAGGTAGTGGTCTCGTCGACGTTATTGCGCGTGCATCGTCGGCAGAGTTACTAGGCGATGTCGAACGCTATGTGCGTTGGCTGCGCGGGGACTCGTCAGGGGGTATGTGATATGACCGAAGGAGAAAGAGCAGCGGAGCCGGAATCAGCTACGGTCGCGAATCGTTTAGACGGATTTAGGCGTCGGATTGATGAGCTTGATGAACAAATTGTTCGTTTGGTAAATCTGCGAGCCGATTGTGCGCATCAAATCGGCCAGTTAAAAGAATCGATTGGAATGGAAACGTATCAGCCGAAACGAGAGGAAGACGTGCTTGCGCATGTTCGGGATGTGAATACTGGTCCGCTCGGTGCCGATGCAATTAAAAGAGTATTCGAGAAGGTCATTGATGAGAGTCGTCGCCTCGAGAAACTGACGAGTGGTGGTAAATAGTGGACTCGGTCTGTAAGCGGAAGGGCGGGGTCAAAGATGGTGCCTGTATATGGAGAAACATGTACAGAGATGCGGCGGTTTCTCGGGTGTGATGGAGATGGAGTTGCTAGCAACGCGGCCTAATTATGGATAAATCGGTACGGACTTTGCCTGTTATACAACCTGGGCAATCGAGCGATACTCCACTTGTTTTTGAAAAAGTAGCTGTGGTCGGGCTGGGTTTAATCGGTGGTTCGATTGCTCTTGCTAGTAGGGAAGCGTGGCCGAACTGCCTTGTTATTGGCGTCGACAATAAGACGGTACTCGAGCAGGCAATGGTTCGTCATGCGATTGACATCGCGGCGGATGATCTTGTGGTAATCGCGGAGGCAGATATTGTTATTTTGGCGTCGCCTGTTCGTGAGAATATCTCGGTCCTTGGTGAACTAGAGCAGTACGTTAACGGTTCAGTAATAGTCACGGACGTCAGTAGTACGAAGCGGGAGATCTTAGCGGCTGCTGAAGTGTTGCCTAATCGATTGACATTTGTCGGAGGACATCCTTTGGGTGGTGCGCCTCGAGGTGGTTTTTCACACGCGAGGCCTGATCTATTTCGCGGTCGACCTTGGCTGTTTACACCAGCTGACGACAGTTCCAGTGAAGCGGTTGCTCAATTGCAGGAGTTTGCTATCGGACTCGGTGCTGTCCCGCATGTAATGCAGGCTGATGAGCATGATCAGTTATTGGCATTTTTGAGTCATTTGCCTCAGCTGACGGCGAGTGCATTGATGCATGTAGTCGGCAGTTCGATAGGTGTAGAGGGTCTTCGTTTGACCGGCCGTGGTCTTGCTGACACCACACGACTTGCCTCTAGTCCTCCGGATATTTGGCGAGATATCTGCGCGACGAACTCGGATGACTTGGCGACTGCGCTTGATGTCCTGATTGAACAGCTTCAAGAGATCAGAAATGATCTAGATGGCGGCGAGGCGATTACGCGAGTGTTTGAATCAGCGGGTCGGTGGCGAGAGGTGTTGGCGGCTGAGCATGACCCACAGAAAAACAAACGATAGATTCCTGGCCATCTTTTCACCGGTTCAAAAATAGTCCGCTGGTGGAGCTATCGGAGATTTCGGTTGACACCCTGGACTTCGATGCGAGTCCGCCCAGAGATGACGACGTCATCTCCCTGTTTGAGGTGAAGTCTCACCTCGTATCTTCCGCCATAGTTATAAGTATGGCGCACTGAAAAGCGCCGTCTAATATCAGTTACTCCGGCTTCGTACGGATCGCAGTCTAATATTTGTTCGGATGTCGTATCGTCACCCCAGTCCCATTCGATCTCGGCACAGTAAAGCTGTTCGTTGTCATCGGGTCCACCACGGATTTGTCCGACAAAGAGAATGTCCGCCGGGGCAAATGCGATGCGGGGCGTGGCACGAAGTCGTAGTTCCGCATCCTCGTCTTGCTCGGTAACAGGTGCACCAGACATGAATGCAAGCGTCAGTATGAACGCCGTCGTGGCGGCGGTGATCCGACGAGGCAGTAGCGCGTGCATTTGCATCGATATTCTCTTTCCGTGTCGTCGTTTCTATTCTAGCTCGATATAATCTCGCGATGTCGAATTCTCAGTATCCAGTGGTATCGCGCATCATGTCGACTGTGAAGTCGGCAACTGTCGAACTTTTAATCGTTCCGGTATTTGGCTCTACAGACCTAGAGGAAGAGGTTATTAAAAGCCTTGATTCATCTAGTGGTGGAGTTGTCGGCCGTGCGTGGCACTCCGGAGAATTTCAATCGAAGAGGCATCAGATTCTTCAGGTTGAATTAAAAGGCGAAGTTTGGGGCGCGCGGAGGGCCGTGCTAATCGGTACGGAAGAGAGAGATGGATCGAATTCGGATCGGATGCGAGTTGCTGGGGCAGTGGGTGCGCGGCTGGCCCGAAAACTCTGCATAGGCTCGATCGGTATCTTATGTCGCGGCGAGGCGGCGAAAGGAGAGTTGGTTAAAGCGGCGATTCAGGGAGTGGGGTCTGGAGGCTTTGCTGACAGTCGGTATCGGAAGTCTCAGAAGAATGAGAAGCAGTCGATGTCTTGTGAATTGGTGTGGTTTGAGCAATGCGATGAAGATTTGAGTGACTCGATCCGGCACGGAAATGCGATTGCTCAGTCAGTAAATGTCGCGAGGGAATTCGCGAATGATCCGGCAAACATTTTAACGCCGACCGCGTTTGCACAACGTGCCGTTACAGTGTGCGAACAGAGTGGGCTACGTACCGAGGTTCTCGATGGAACCGCGATTCGTAATTTGAATATGGGGCTTTTGCTTGGGGTCGCTCGAGGGAGTGAGGAGTCTCCGCGTTTGCTGGTGATGCGCTATGAACCTGACCAATCGTCAGAACAGACGCTCGGCTTGGTTGGTAAAGGCGTCACGTTTGACAGCGGAGGGATTTCGATTAAACCGGCTGATGGCATGGAGAGAATGAAAAGCGATATGGCGGGCGGCGCGGCAGTGATCGGGGCTATGTGTGCAATCGCTGAAATTGGTGCTCCTATTCCCGTCGTAGGGCTTGTGCCGATGACAGAGAATATGCCTAGCGGTTTAGCTACAAAACCGGGCGATATTCTGACTGCAGCAGACGGAACAACTGTTGAGGTAATCAATACCGATGCGGAGGGCAGGCTGATTCTGGCGGATGCGCTGTGGTACGCCCAGAAGCTTGGTGCGACTCATCTCGTTGATATTGCGACGCTAACCGGTGCATGTGTCGTAGCTCTTGGGAAGGTTGCAAGTGGTGTATTCGGTGAGCCACCGGAATGGGTACAGTCGGTTACTGGTGCTGCAGAACGAACGGGTGAACGTCTGTGGAATCTTCCCTTGTATCCGGAGTATCGCGAGCAATTGGAATCGGAGTTAGCCGACTTGAAAAATGTCGGCGGACGAGAAGGCGGAGCATGCACCGCCGCGGCATTTTTACAGACTTTTACAGGCGGCAAACCGTGGGCGCATCTGGACATTGCTGGTACAGCGTGGACAGAAACTGCGAGGGCGGACGGGGACGCTGGTGCCACGGGAGTGATGGTACGAACTATGGTTGAATTAGCTGTTTCCGATCGAGATTGGTAGGCTGGTTTAGTGTTATTACAGATTGAACCGCTGATGCCATTGGTTTACGAGGTCGTAGAGAAGACGACCACGCCGACGACGATATTGGATGTACTGACGGGGTCGTTGGCTATTGTAGGCATGATCGCGTTGGCTGGTCTCATTCTGGGCGTTACGCTAGCGGTCGGCTTATTGGTGCTACGGAAGCGGCGTGGCCAAGACCAGATTGGTCCTGATGGTGGAGGAATTCGGTTGGGGCTGAATTCCGGCGGGAAATGAGCCCGGTTAACGTCAGTTCTTCTGCGCGTGGCTCGCGAATTGCTGAGGAGTCGTTTGTAATTCGTTGCGGTATTGAAGGATGGCGGCGACAATCGCTGAAGCGATTAGGTTTCTAAAATTCTCGGTTTTGAGTAACGCGGCGTCCTTTTGGTTACTTAGAAAGCCGATCTCGGCAAGAACGCTTGGCACCTGTGTGCCAACTAACACTACAAAGGGCGCCTGCTTGACGCCGAGGTCTGGTATTTCATGGTCAACGGTTCTGAGAGTTTTGACTAGGTGTTGCTGGATGTAACTGGCAAGTCGGTCCGATTCAGAGCTCTTCGCCGAATTCGTGATCGCCCGGACGTAGGAATCTAACTCGCTGAGGGTTTTAGCCGCCTGTTGGTTTTCGCGGGCAGCGACCATTTGGGCTTCATTATTGTCCGAGAAGTCCAAGACATAGGTTTCGATGCCTCTGGTATTTCTGCGCTGGCTCGCGTTCACATGAAGTGATAAAAATAGATCGGCATTGCTTTGGGTGGCAAGGCCAGCTCGTTTTTCTAGAGACACGAAATTGTCGGATTGGCGAGTCAAGACAACTTCGATCCCGTAATCGTGGAGTTGGGTTGTTACGCGTTCCGCGAGATCCATGGTCAGGGCTGATTCAGTGAGTGAGTTGCCACTCGCGCCTGGGTCACGGCCACCGTGGCCCGGATCGATCACGATACGAGAGATTCCGAGTCCGAGTTGGCGAGGGAGTGTTAGTGGTAAGTCTGAACGCTCGTTAGGCTGCAGAGAATCCAAATCGGCTGATGGCGCCAAGTTCGTTGCGCTCGCGTCGGGAGGCGGATGGTGGCAATCGGCCACGATTCGGAACGGTTCGTAAAGGTTGAAGACGGTGCAGTTAGTTCGATCCGGTAGGTCTAGGACTACGCGAGCAGTATTGTTACTGCGTCGACCTACACGCATCGAGTCATCTTTTTCGTCGGAGGCGAAACTGGTCATACTGAGATTGTTGGCGATGGCCGTATCTGCCAGATCAAAGAAGAGCCTCGTGGGTTCGGTAAGGTGTTCGGAGATAAAAGTTGTTTCATCGTTCAGTTCGAGCGTATAGCGTACCGTTTCGCCTACGAGGGTTTTTCTCAGAGAAGTGAGTCGGCGGTAAGAGTGAACAGTTTTAAAGAGTGTTAGTCGGTCAGGCACTCGATGGCTAATCGGATTGTGAGGGTATTCGCTCTGTAATTTGCTCAAGAGTATGCGACCTTGGTCGAGGAACGCATTGTTGTGCCAACGTTCGAACGCTGCCAGGCAGAGTCCCGCCGCCTGCCATAACGCTTGTGCGGCATACGGTCCTTCTGGGTATTGCAACGACACTCCCGCAAACGTGCTGACGGCATCAATGTAGTCGTTCTGGGTCGTGGTCAAAGGACCAGGAGTTCGGAGCGCTCTTTCCTTGATGAGCGCAGAGCGATACATTTGTTGGGCGGTATGAGCCGTCTCTATCTGATTGAGAAGCGGAGGTTCTGCTGCACAAAGTGAAACAAATAAACAGAACACAAACGTTAGGGCCATTGGGACATAGGTGAGCCTTGTGCTGAGCGCGGCGCTGCACGGAATTTCCATCTACTCGGGTTATCGGTTGGAGGGACGTTTTAGATTAATAATTCGCTTCGGCGTTGATAGCCGGGCTCTATTCAATTGAGGCGTGCGTCAATCTCATCAAAATAATCTGACTTGACGAGTACTTCCCTCGGTTTACCCGATGTGCCACCAGAGACAAGTCCGTCGGCTTCCATCATGTCTACGAGTCTTGCGGCACGGCTAAAGCCGATACTAAGTCGGCGTTGAAGGTATGAAATTGATGCTTTTTCGCTAGACACGATTAGTCGACTTGCCTGGTCGTAGAGCTCATCGCGATCGAAATTCGGCGCATCGAGTTGCACTTCATCCGCTGTAATGGATTCGTCATAACCGGGCATTCCTTGCTTTCGTAGAAA
>CAUZRA010000007.1:0-14505 GCA_963582035.1 Vicinamibacteria bacterium
GCAGGGGTTTCAAAACGTGTGCTCTGCATCGCGATAACGAGGTCAGGGCGACACGTTAATCAAGGCGCGTACACTTCTGTTTGACGTTACGGCGTCAGATCAAAGACCGCCATCTCTCGGGTATTGCGCACGAAAAGTAGGCCGTCTGAGAGCGCCGGGACATTCCACGTTTTTCCTTCGATTGCTCTAAATCCAGCGACTTCCTCGTGCCCTTCCGGTGTGGCGCGCACGAGCACGAGGTCTCCGTCTTCAGTGAGCACCACCAGATGGTCGTCGGCCGCAAGTAATTGACCGTAGCCGTAGCGGCCGCCTTTCCACATTAATTTGCCGGTGTTGGCGTCAATACACGCGAGGATCGACTCATCCAGTCCGTAAATGTAGCCATCGACGAGTACGGAACTACTGAACTTGTTCTTCATGCGATTCGTTTCCCAAACCGTCGACGCAGTGAACCGACTGTTCTCGTGCGTCAGTTCAACGAGAACCGCTCCTTTCCCGTACCCCGCTGACAGAAAGAGTCGTGTTGGACTCACAATGAGCGGTTGCGAAATATTCGGCACCATGCTGACCTGCCATGGATAATCCCAGAGCAGCGTGCCATCCTCAGGCGTGAGACCAGCGATTCGTGCGTCCGTCACGACAATAATTTGACGCACGCCACCAAGCATGGTGAGCATCGGTGATGTATACGCCGTTCCGTCATCAAGTACATGCCAGACAACATCACCACTCCGGTGGTTGTAGGCAGCGACCGACCAACCATTTGCGCCACCAGGAAGGACAATCACGAGGTCATCGACAATCAGCGGTGACGCCGACATCGCCCATTGCAGATTGGGCGCGTCCGCATCTTCGAGAATGTGGCGTTCCCAAATGACGGCACCGGTCTGCGCATTGAGACAAATAAACATGCCAGTTGCCCCGACCACGTAGAGTCGACCGTCGTGCCAGGTGGGGGTGGCTCGCGGTCCTGGTCCGCCCAAAAGTTCCTGAAAATGTGCCGGCCACACATGCGTCCAGAGTTCGATGCCCGTGTGTACGTCGTAGGCCGCAACGACTTCGTCATCGCGACGCTGCTCAATTGTGTACGCGAGTCCGTCCGCAACGACAAAGGATGCATATCCACCGCCCACTGGTTGCGTCCACAACGGGTCAAGCCCGGTGCTTGGCCAATCCGTCCGGATTGCGGTGGCCGTATATTGTCCATCTCGATTTGGTCCGCGGAAGTCAGTCCACACGGGTGCGGTCGCGGCTGGTTGTTGACGGGGAGGCGTTTCGACCGATGGGGTGGGCGCGCGCGTCGTCGGTGTCGACGATTGTTCGAGCCGGTCGGCTTCGAGGTCAGCGTAGTGGTCGGTCGCGTCACCAAATACGAACCGAGGACTCGACCCGCCGTCAAATTCGAGACGCATATCGAACACGCCGACTAGGAAGAGCACTACAACGGCGACCACGAGCACGACACGGCCGAGCCAACGGGCAATGCTAACCAGGACGCGTTTCACTGGGGCATCTCTGATGTTGGTTTCACCCGTTCTTGGAGGCACGCAAAGAACCGGTCCATCATCATCTTGGACACACTGCCAAGTAGGCGGTGTCCGACACGTGCGATGGCACCACCCACTTGAGCCTTGCCGACGACATGGACCGCGGTTGTGAGACCGTTTTTTTCGTCATCCAAGGAGACCGTTGCCGAACCTTTTACGAACCCTGGCTTGCCTCTACCTTCCACTACAAGTGTGTAGCCATTCGGTTCGCGTTTGTCGGTCATTTCAACGGTGCCTTCATATTTCCCCGTCATTGCTGCAAGGCCAATTGTGATCGTGGCGTTGTAACGGTCTGGTCCCGTTTGTTCCATCGACTCGCAGCCAGGAAGGCAACTACCAATCACGGCCGGGTCGATCAGGAGTGCCCAGACTTGGTCTTTTGGCGCGTCAAACGTGTAGGTGGCTGACACATCCATCTATGAAAGAATACCCGGTTGAGACCCTTATGCGGATTGGCGGGCGTATGAGTGACGAGGACGGTGTCGTGGTAGTTGGTTGAGATGTTGCGCCAATTCCTCAAGGCTGGCGATGTTATGCACCGGTAAGAAGTCGTCGATCCATGGTAACGCGGCTTGCATACCACGGGTGAGTGGGACGTAATCGGGAGAACCGAGCAGCGGATTAAGCCACACGAGTCGATGACAGGAGCGGCGCAGTCTGGCCATCTCTCGTCGTAAGTGTTCGGGGTTGCCGCGGTCCCAACCATCTGAAATTAATAAGACCACCGGACCATTGCCTCGAACGCGGCGAGCCCACTCGGTGTTAAACAGGCGAAGGGCACTACCAATTTGGGTCCCACCGCCGAAATCGCTAATCGTTCCGGGAAGAGTGGGGACGACGTCGTCTACTGACCGGTCCATCAGTTGATGGGTGATCCGAGTGAGACGAGTTGCAAACACGAATGACTCCACACGCCCCGATCGGCCGCCACGAGTGAGGGTGTGAATGAAGTGAAGCAGCATGCGGCTATAGCGTTCCATCGAGCCACTGACGTCACAGAGGAGGACCAGTGGGCGTCGTTTTGTTTTCCGGCGTTTGGATGGCAGGCGCAGGAGTTCACCACCGTATCGCATGTTGTGACGGATGACGCGTCGGAGGTCGAGAACGGGGCCTGACCTTTGTGACCACCGTTTTGACTGACGGTCGCCGAGTTGCCAATCGAGGGTTGCCATCATTTGTTGTGCAAGTGCGACTTCTTCTTCGGAGAAGCGTTCGAAGTCTTTTGCCCAGAGTCCTTCATGCTGACTGTAGGAAAGCGTGGCCATCCGTTCAATCTGATGGGTGCGTGAATTACTTGTTCGGTCACCGTCGGCAGAGGTCGGTTGTTCTGAGTGGTGCTCAGGATTATCCGACTGGTGGGTTTCACCCATCGCCTGCAGATCGGTTTCGGTCCAGTCACCCTGTGGGGGACGCCAGAAGACCCGGAATGCGTCATCAAAGAGTGATAGGTCTTCCATGCGATGTACCAAGAGTGTCCGGAGCGTGTGGTAAAACTCGTCACGTTGTCCGACATTGATGTAGGCCAGTGATTCCGCGACTTCTCTCATGCGTCCTGCGGGGACGTCCAGACCAAGTCGGTACAAGAGACGTCCAAAATGCAGCAGGTTCGGAAGAAGCGCAGACATGGTGTGGTGGGTTAGGGGTTTGGACGCGAGCAAGCGTGACGAGGTCGTACGACGGTTTTCATGGTGAACCGGTTACGGCACAGCGGGTGATTTTGCACGATTTAAGATGTCCTCGAGGCGGTCTCCACGGATGGTTTGCAGGTCTTCTTGATTCTTGAGCACAATGCCCAGCGTACGCTCGATCGTGACTGCATCGAGTTCTTGTTGGTCAAGGGCAACGAGTGCCGCGACCCAGTCAAGCGTTTCTGATACGCCGGTGGCCTTATAGAGTTCTGCCCGGCGAAGTTCTTGTACGAAACGGGTGACCTGTTCGGCAAGTGTACGAGAAATTCCTGGGACTTTTGTCATGACAATACGGAGTTCTTTCTCAAAGTCCGGGTAATCGATCCAGGCATAGAGACAGCGACGTTTCAGTGCGTCGTGTAGTTCCCGAGTTCGATTCGACGTGATGATGACAATTGGGGGTGTAGTGGCCTTCACCGTGCCGACTTCTGGAATCGTCACTTGAAAGTCCGACAGGAATTCCAACAAGTAGCCTTCGAACTCTTCGTCAGCCCGATCAAGCTCATCGATCAATAGAACGGCTGGCTTTACGCCTTGCGTCCGCAACGCTTGGAGCAAGGGGCGTTCAATTAGAAACTCTGGTCCGAACAGTTCTTGGACGCGTTCGTGTTTGGTACGAGTGGTGTTGCCTCGTTCTTCAGAGACTCGAATTTCCATGAGCTGCCGAGCGTAGTTCCAGTCATAGACCGCGTGGGTAATATCAAGGCCTTCGTAGCACTGCAGTCGGATGACCTCTGTGCCGGCGGTGGCGGCCAATACCTTAGCCACTTCAGTTTTTCCGACGCCAGCTTCACCTTCGAGCAAGAGTGGTCGGTTGAGTTTCAAGGCGAGGTAAATCGATGTGACCAGCCCTGCATCGGCAATGTAGTCGTGGTCAGCGAGTTGTTGCTGTAGATCACCGATCGAGGAGGGTAAGGACACTGTCGGAAGTGGAGTCGATATAGACACGGTCTCCTTGCCTTTGTTCGTGGAGCAGGGAGCGAAATTATATCGTCGGTGGCGGGGGGGCGCTAGTCTTCTTTTCGGTTGTATTTGTCAGCTTCAGCGTATTTCTGCTCAACACCAATGAGCTCGTTGAACCGTTCGAAACTAATTAAGCGGTCCTCATGTCCGGCGGTCGTACCACTGACCTGAAGGTGCGTGAAGGCGGTTTCGAGTGCTTTTGCGGACGCGTAGAGACCAGTCAGCGGATACAGAATGAGTTGAAACCCCAGACGTGAGAGTTCTTGTTGTGGGAGAACTGGCGTTCGGCCTTGTTCGATCATGTTTGCAACGGTCGGTTTCGGCGCTCGGCGACCGACTTCTGTGAGCTCATCCATGGTGCGAGGTGCTTCGATAAATGTTGCGTCTGCGCCGAGGGCTTTTGCGGCTTCGGCACGTTCAATGGCGGCGTCAACGCCGAGAGAAGCGATCGCGTCCGTCCGTGCAACGATAAAAAAGTCAGCGTCCTGTCTGGTATCAACTGCTGCGTGAATCTTGTTGAGGTACTCATCTTTTGGGATGACTTTTTTACCACGCATGTGACCGCATCGTTTGGGCCACTGTTGATCTTCGAGAAAGCAACCTGCGGCACCGGCATCGATAAGTTCTTGTACGGTTCTGATTACATTTAACGGATTTCCATAGCCGGTATCTGCATCGACAATGACGGGCATACTGACACTTCGGCAAATATGACGCGCACGATCGATTACCTCGCTCTGCGTGAGGAGTCCGAAGTCAGGTTCACCGATCAATGTTGCCGAGACGGCGTACCCCGATACAAAGGCGAGTCGAAACCCGACCTGTTCCGCCATCTTTGCAGAGAGGGTGTCATAGACACCAGGAAACACAATGTTTGTCGAGGCAGCGAGTGCTTGGTGGACGCGAGTGGTCATCGGGCGAAAGTATAGTGCTCCGCGATAGACATGGTGAAACGTTTCGTGAGGAATGTTTAGATTTCTATGGGAGGTTCGGTGACGTCAGCGCTGACTCAAAGACAGCGACGTCTCCGGAAACCGCCTGATGTGCTTCAAGGCCCAAGAGCGTCGAAAGGAAGGGATAGACGTCAATACTGTGTACTTCTGGCAGTACCGTGCCTGGACGCAAACCGGGTCCTGATGCCATAAAAACGCCATGCATATTCTTGGAGGTTGGGTCCCAACCGTGCATCCCGGCCGGCACGCTTGCGTTGCTCGTGGATCGCACCATGCCCGTTCCTTCGGGAATCACGACGATGTCACCAATGCGGCGGTTGGAACGATGGTGGAGGTGCGCTGGAATATTTTCGCGGAGAAAAGCGCGGGCATTGTCGAGGGAGTCATTGAGTTCGTCTCGGAGTTGCAGACTTTGTCTGCGGTTACCGGTGTGAAGTGCCATCATCGGTCCCACTGGAACAGTTCTGACGTTGCTGAGGTTGATGGCCTGGGGGAGTAGAGTGAATTGATTGGCGTTCGGTGTCGCCATCCCGTGGTCGGATACCACGACTACCGCGATTTGCTTCGCATGCCCTAACGAGTTGATACCAGTTATGAGTTGACCTAGAAGTTCGTCGGCTTGTTCGACGCTGTGCTGCATCTCAGGGGAGTCAGGACCGATGTTATGACCGGCGCTATCGACTAATGAAAAATAGAGGGTGACTAGGTGAGGACGTTGATTAACGGGAAGAGATAGCCAATCGAGTGCTTGTTGAATGCGGTCCGTGTTTGGGACTTGCTCATCGTATGGCTTCCAGTACGTGGGGCGTATGCCGCGGATCGCGGCCTCTGTGCCTGGAAAGAAGAATGCTCCAGTGACCATGCCTTGTGTTTCCGCAGTAACCCAGATTGGTTCACCCTGCCACCACGTACCGTCTTGGACAGTCGCGCGGTCGCGATAGCTAAAGTGCTCGCCGCGGTCCGGATCAAAAAAACGGTTTCCCACGATGCCATGAGCTTGAGGGTGCATGCCGGTCGCAATGGAATAGTGAGCTGGAAAGGTGAGCGAAGGAAAAACGCTCACGAATGCTTTTGCGCTGATACCCGTGGTTGCGAGGCGATCAAAGTGTGGCGTGTTGAACCTGTCAAGGTAGTCCGGACGAAATCCATCAAATGAAAGAAGGACAACATACGGTCGTGTTTCGATCAACGGATGGTTGTATCCAGCGGTGCCATTTGGCGTCTGAATACGAACTGTGTTGGTGCGCTGCGCCGTGTCAGTTGGTGTGCCGCTGGTAAGGACAAAGATTAAATAAAACGCGAAGAAGGAAAGACGGTGTTGGCGTTTCTCGATATGGTTCGTGGGGGGCACGCCGATGCAGTTCGTGGTGGAGATGGGGTGAGTGACGGGGATTGAACCCGCAACATCCGCTGCCACAGAGCGGCGCTCTACCATTGAGCTACACTCACCACAAAGAGAGTTTTTCGTAGCCGAGACCTTTCGCCTACTGCACAGCTCAGGATTCTAACACGCGGTTTTTTTCGTGTGGCACGACTACAATTTATGAATGTCATCCGATCCGACAAAATCGAGTCGGATGCGATAGAGGCCTCAAGTATCGTTGTTGAAGCGCTACAACTCGCGACGAACGAGCTGGGTTTAGCGCTCATGGAGCTATTTAGTCCTTAATCTGCATTACGTGTGCTGTGCGGACGAGCTTGGTAGTGGGCCGCAAGCACGTCCCGCCCGAAGTCTCCGTCAAAGTCACGCCAGACGCTATGAATGTGATTCGCCTCATTCTGGACATTGTCGTATTCAATAAGGAACGTCGGGCCTTGAACGCGATAGTAATGAGGTTCACCTTCGTACACACCACCCATCCAGCCAAATTTGATGTTGTTGAGTCCGGCGGCGCGAACTTTCCCAAGACGTTCTTCGGCGATCTGTACCGGTTGCACTGCTGCGTATTCTTCAATCAACGTCCACAGCATTTCTTGCTGGGAGCTATTTAACTGGGAGTACGAGACACCGACATCATCCTGCATGGCTGCCTGTCGCTCTGCGGATGTCAAGATATCCTGCGGTGCCTCGTCAGTGAGCATGGCGGCTTTTAGGTTGTCACCTGAAAGAGTGCCGAGAAGACTCCGCGCCAGATGTTCTTCCCGCCCGAGGACGCGTTCCCCCGCACTATGGCCTTCACGGACGTACCCAGGATTCGCGCCAAAAAATTGAGGCGTGGTCGAACTCAGTTCGCCATTGATAACCGTCCAACTGTGAGAAATATGGTGGCCTTCATAGCGCCACGCCCATGTGCCCGTTGTCGACGGCTCGCCAAAAATCATGAAAAAGTAGAGTTGAGCGTCTCTGATATCTCGACCTTCACGCTCGTAGAGGATCTGCTCAAGTTGTCGGATGCGCTCAGATTTGTCATAGCCTTCAGCACTGAGACTCGCTTGTACAAGTGCGAGTGCGGCTTCACGCTGTCCAGCCGTCATTGTTTTGAGAGGGACCCCTTTCCGTTCGCGGGGAATGAAGTGCCAGTCTAGTCGGTCCTCGCCATTAAACGAGAACATGGTGGCGTCACGTTGGGCTGGTGTCAATGTCTCTAAAAATGCCTGAGCTGCTTCAGTCATAGTTGCCGCTTGCTCGGCGTTGGTCCGAACAATAGACATTCCGACAGTGATGATGGCCAGAATGACAAAAACGATCGGGACAAGGCGCCTGGGTGCCGTCATGGTTTCTCCTCTAGCTTTGATCAATATATGAGGCGAGCCTACAACTGCCAGCTACGGGGGTCAAGATGTGTAGATGTAGTTTGAGTTATTTCCATTTAGTCGATGGATTGGGGAAGACAGCGTTTCGTACTTGGCGGAATAATGTCGAGAGTTTGTGAAGTACAGTTAAAACGAAGTAGTGGAAGAAGAATGAAACGTCATCCTGCTCTGGTTCCTCTCTCACGAGAGCATCACACCGGCTTAGTGATGGCACAGCGCCTCATTCTTGGGCGGTCAACAAATCCTCGTAGTCCGTGGCCATCGGAAGTTCATGAGCAAGCTGACCGATTGCTTCTATTTTTTCAGGAAGAGTTACAACCACACTTCGATTTTGAAGAAACCGAACTATTTGCACGGTTATTGGAGTGGCCAACAGAAGATGCTCTGCCATGGCAACCGCTTCTTCAAGACCTCGTTCGCGACCATGTGGTGATGCGCGCAATGATGAACGAACTTTCGATTGGGCGTGATGTTGGGTTGTCTGACCGCCTGCGGGCATTTGGAGAGCAACTTCGTGCACATATCCATTCTGAAGAACGAGAATTGTTTCAGCGGATACAAACCGAATGTTCGATCGAGCAACTTACTGAGCTTACGCAAATAGTCGCAGCGTACGCTGAAACCCCAGGACCTTCGTGCGAATTTTAGAGTGGTTGATCCAACCCCAACTACAAATTGTCATACCCGCACCGGTAAACTCCGAGGCATGTCAAATCCAAACGCAGTCACGAAGTTTACATGGGACAAGATACCGAAGGAGCGTGTGACGAATCGTATCGACCGTCGAATTGTGTCTGGTGATCAGGCCATGGTGGCCCATGTGTATCTAGAAGAGGGTGCGATTGTGCCGAAACATTCCCACCACAACGAGCAACTCACCTACATCCTCAAGGGCAAGCTTCGGTTCTGGGTGGGTGAGGATTTGTCGCAGATTGTTGATGTGGCGGAGGGGGAAGTGTTACACCTTCCGGCGAACGTACCGCATAGAGCAGAGGCACTTGAGGAGACGTTGGATCTTGATATTTTTAGTCCACCGCGACAGGATTGGCTTGATCATACGGACAATTACTTCCGAGACCAGTAATGGGGTCGTTTACGTCTTAGAGCGGGCTGATGGGTGTGCGGTGCCGGGATAGTGGACCCAGGTTTATATTGGCCGTGTCTCAGAAGCTAATGCCGAGAGAGCGTTTCCAGAGAGGCGGTATACCGTCCATTCATTCATGGGAGACGCACCCACCTTTTGATAGATTCCGATAGCTAATTTATTCCAGTTAAGAACCGACCATTCAAACCGTCCGCATCCCCGAGCGACAGCGAGTCGAGCCAAGTGAGCGAGTAACTGTCGACCAATGCCACGACGCCGATAAACTGGGCGGACAAAGAGGTCTTCGAGATACAAGCCCGGTCGCCCGACGAACGTTGAGAAACTTTGGAAGTACAGAGCGAACCCAACCGCTGCATTATCGCGCCATGCGATAACTGCTTCCGCTTCTGGGCGGGAGGAGAACAGAGCACGAGCGAGGTCCGTTTCAGTGGCAATGACTTGATCGGCCATGTGCTCATAGGTGGCTAATTCCCGGATCAATGTCAGTAGCACCGCGACATCGCTGCGGGTGGCCGTCTCGATACGAACAGACTCGTTAGGGGAAGACATGCCGTCAGTCTAACGTGTCTCCGGCTGGACAGGTACTAGAAGCTGAATCTCGTGGTCTAGTAATTCCTCGACAGATATTTCCGCGCCAAAGAGAATTAGTTTCCAACGATTTCAAGTAGTTCAACTTCAAAAACCAGTGCCGAGTTCCCGGGGATTCCTGGTGGTCCTTGCGGGCCGTATGCAAGGTCGGGAGGGCAGACGAGACGGCTTTTTCCACCAACGCCGATGTGTTGGAGTCCTTCGGTCCAACAGGGGATGACTCCAGTTAACGGGAACGTCGCTGGTTCACCTCGATCTACTGAACTGTCGAATACTGTTCCGTCACGAAGAGTACCGTGGTAGTGGACTTGTACAGTGTCTTCGGCAGATGGGGAAGGGCCGCTACCAGGGGTGATTTCTTGGACGACGATTCCTGACTCGGTTCGTTCCGCACCGTCGACACTCGCTTGTTCCTCCATGAAGGCATTTGCCAGCGCTAATTCGCCGTCCGCCGCGCTGGCCATTCGTTGTTGCATGAATCCTTGAATTTGAGGTCCATACTCGTCGAGTGGCACGAGGGCGTCGTGACCGAGGATTGCGTCGGTCAGACCGCGCTGCACGAACCCAAGTTCTTCTTCTGATAAATCTGCCCCGAGGGCATTTTGGGCAAGTGCTTGCCCAAGCGCATTAAGTATCTTTTGGTCTTCCGTCTCTGGTGTTGCATTAGGCGCTCCATTGTCGGCTGATGTACAGGAGAACAACAGGGCGGACAGAGACAAGATAAAGAAGTAACGAACACTAGTGCGCACGGGAAGGCCTTTCGACAAGAAGGTCATGGTTCACTTGGGAGGTAGTGTTGATAAATCAAATCAGTTTATGTCATTCGGCAGACCGTAAGGTGTCAAATTCTGCTTTCTGGTATTCCAAATAAATTTTTCTTCCTGACCTTTTGAGTCATCTTAATCGTGTGACGACCGTGTATCTTTAGCATTATGAAACGAGAACAGTCGTTCAATTTGTTTGCCCAGATGATGCCGCTGTTGGTTGTTGTTAGTGGTTGTCAACCGGCATCAGAGACAGAGGAGCAGGCCGAATCGGACTCGGTGCCGACTACTGAGCGTCTTGTGCCGCAATTTGAAGTTGATCCGTCGTGGCCGATGCTGCCGAACGATTGGGTCCTTGGTTCTGTCGCGTCGGTTGACGTTGATTCCCGTGACCACGTCTGGATCTATCATCGGCCGCGATCAGTTGACGAAGCGCAGCAGGAGAACGCTGCGCCAGCCGTACTTGAATTTGATCCAGAAGGTAATTTCGTACAGGGGTGGGGTGGTCCCGGGGCCGGTTACGAATGGCCAGCCAATGAACACGGGATCGAAGTTGATGACCAAGACTACGTCTGGCTCGGGGGTAATGGTGGTGGTGCCTCCTCGGACGACATGTTGTTGAAGTTCACCAGAGATGGCGAACTTGTCATGCAAATCGGCGGCCGTAATACAAGTGGAGGGAACAGGGATACCGATAACCTGAACCGACCGGCCGAAGCGGCTGTGTACCGTGACACCAATGAGGTGTTTGTCGCGGATGGGTATGGCAACCGCCGGGTGATTGTGTTTGATGCGGATACCGGCGCATACAAAAGAATGTGGGGTGCTTTCGACAATGAACCGATCGACGCATCTGATGAACAGCCCCCGCCAGATGCTGAGTTAGGTCCTCTGCAGTTTGGCACTGTGCACGGAATCGAAGTCTCGACTGACGGACTCGTATATGTGTCCGATCGAGACCTTAATCGTATTCAGGTCTTTTCGATTGATGGGTCTTACCAGACACAGGTGTTTGTGAACCGTGACGCCAACGCGAATTCGGTTGCTGGGCTCGCGTTTTCACCGGACCCCGCGCAGCAATTCGTCTTTGTGGCGGATTTAGGGAACAACCATATTCACATTCTCGATCGCGAGACTCTCGACGTGCTTGATTCATTCGGAGAACAAGGGTTGGAACCCGGCCAATTCGGTGGAGTCCACCATCTCGCGATCGATAGTCAGGGAAATCTGTATACGGCTGAGGCACAGGAGGGGCGTCGGGCCCAGAAATTAGTTTTAACGGGAATGGTGCCGGTTCAATGAGCCATACTTGTTGGATGCGTCTGATAGTAATGTGCAGCGTCGTAGCTTCCTTGGTCGTGTTTCCATGGGACGCGGCTGTCGGTGGGCAATCCGAACGGCTCGAGGACCCCATTCAAGAGACCATCCAGAAGGGAGAGCTCGTTGTCGGTGTCGACGAGTTTGTACGGGTTCCACGGACAGCGGATTCAAGTGAGGGTGGCCAAACCAACCCGGCGTATGCACGCATTCAATATCTTGTGTCTGTCGGAGATGGCTCGGGGCGACTTGCAATCAACGATTTACGAGGACCGCTTTATCTGACAGATGAGGGCGGGGCGACGCCAACGGTGTTTCTGGACCTTCGGGAGCAAGACGTCGGTTTCGACGATTCCATGTTTCCCAATGAGACTGGTCTTGTCAGTGTTGCATTTCATCCACAGTTCGGACTGGAAGGGACGACTGGATATGGCAAGTTTTACACTGCGTATAGTGCCGGATCAGATACAGGGATAGCGGACTACCTTGAAGACGATGCGGAAAGTCACGAAAGTGTGATTCGTGAGTGGACGGTCGTCGACCCAGGTGCCGATGTCTTTCGTGGTAATTCACGGGAGGTTTTCCGGATAGGACAGTTTGCGCCAAATCACAATATTGGCACCATCGCATTCAACCCTCATGTGGAAGCCGGCTCCCCAGATTACGGGATGCTCTATGTCTGTCTTGGCGACGGTGGGGCAGCCCACGACCCACGTGATTATGGCCAGTCGCTTGAAGTTCCACAGGGCGCGATTATTCGTATTGACCCACTGGGTGGAGAGGGGACGAAGGGGTACGGAATTCCTTCGGATAATCCATTCGTCGGTGATACTGGCGTTGCACCTGAGATCTGGGCCTATGGACTGCGCCATCCTCAACATTTTTCATGGGATACGGATAGTCGAATGTTCATCGGGGATATTGGACAGAACCAGATTGAGGAGGTCAATCTGGGTCGGCCTGGTGCGAACTATGGCTGGCGTGTTCGTGAGGGAACGTTTGCAACTGGCTATGCCGTAGGGCGAGGTCCGGGCCCGGCGTTTGCTCGGCCAACAGCAGATGACCAAGAGTTTGTCTATCCGATTGCGCAGTACGACCACGATGAAGGTAATGCGGTCGGCGGAGGCTTTGTCTATCGAGGACAGGCGATTCCCCAACTGCGTGGCAAGTACGTTTTCGCCGACTTTCCTCGTGGGCGATTGCTTAGCATTGAGGCGGATGAGGTTGACGATGAACAACCCGTAGAGATCAGTGAGATCAGGCTGGTGATTGATGGGCGAGAGCAGGATCTGGTGGAAGTCGCCGGTTTTCCTAATACCTATGGCCCGGGGAATCGCGTTGACCTACGACTAGGAACTGATTCGGCTGGTGAGTTGTACCTTTTGACCAAAGGAGATGGCTGGGTGCGCAAGCTTGTGCCGGGAATGCAGTAGATTCCAGTCGCTATGTTTCTAGAGTACGCAATTTGTCGAACAAGCTTGTCGTGGCTCTGATAACTCAAGAACACCACCCTGCTTGAACTAAGGGTCGGGTGTTTGGGTCATCAGGGAGTTAACGCACCACGGCAGGTCTGACACAACACAGCCGATCCTGACGAATCCCGTTTTGCTCGGCTAGCGCCCAGTCGTCCCAGCGTCCGTTGCGCGAGCACCGCTCAAAATGTTCGTCATTCCATAGTTACCTTCGTGACAGGAGTACTCAACCAATTCGTATTGGCTCTCGTCCAGGTCCCACCGGAACATGGCTGTCCAGGGTTGTGTCCAGACCGTTGGGTCGTCGAGAGTGAACTTGTACTCGAGCGTCGCTGGACCAACCCGCGTGTAGGTCTCTGTTAATGCTAGATTCTCGCTGGATCCTCGAAATGAGGCTCCACCGTTAAAGTTCGTTGTCTCGACTATCAGCGTATCTCCGTCCCAGTGGCCACGGGAGCTGCCTAGGTACGCAGTGACCTTTTCTCCAAGGGCTGGTTGCGGTGTAGTCGGAACAATTCGTGTTTCGTGGACCATTTCACGCGTGATTGCGACAAACCCTGGTCCTTGCACGATCTGCAGACCGTTGTTATAGCCACCAGGTGTTGGGATAAGGCCACGGGTAATACAGCGTACCCAAGTTGAAAGATCTTCGGGGCCAGCCGGAACACCGTAGGGTGATGGGCTGGGCGACCTCGCTGTGGCGGTAGTGGGACTTTCGGTGCGTTCGTCTCCAGCCAAAGCCTGGGTGCTTTCCTCTGTGATGCGTGACGGTAGTCGACCGTCAGGAGGGTCGATGATCATTGCGGACTGGGTAGAGACGGCTGAACCGTACTCAAGTGTGGTGTCACGCCACTCGCGTTCGTAGCCCCAGATGCCGCCCAGCAGGCGCCCTTCGTGACGCGCAATCGCTTCATCTGCCGTTACCTCGCTCGCGTCGACGTTTTCCGGCCGTTCGAAAGGAATACCGACTGCCGAACTACTGGTCCAGATGCCCTGAAGATCAGGTTCACCCCAAGGTGTGTCCGGCGTATCGTAGTTTCCCAGCGCGTCGGCCGTGAGGATGGTGGAACCGATGTCAGAGACAATGCCCGCAAAGCCAGTTTCGACCACGGCTACACGGACGTTGTCAGGGCCGACCAGGAAGGCACGCTTGGCCGAGGTGCGACCACCTTCGGGTATCGACGGTTCCTGTTCAAAGCGCACATCCTGCCGCCTGAAATCAGCCGCGGCACTGTCGAGGTCGTCTAGTGTGAATGCAATGTGGTCAATGGCCCGCTCGATAGTGCTGCCCGGCAGGCCTTCGGCATTTTGAGATACGAGGAACCAGACGTCACCGAACCGCAATCCGTCAAGT
>CAUZRA010000008.1:0-13592 GCA_963582035.1 Vicinamibacteria bacterium
GAAATACCATACTCATGAATCAACCTGAGCTTGGTGGCCTCATAACAAAATTCAGTTTACGGGGACAGCCGTACCATACCTTTGGCGCATTTCGACGGACCGGACATGAAATAGATCGAGACGTGCATCTGGCGCTTAACAGTGGCCTCCCACTCACGAGCCCAGATGGCAGTTACTATTTCGTCTTTCAGACTGGACGGCCAATGTTCAGAAAATACGATGCCTCTGGAAACTTGCTATTCGAGCGCCACATTGAAGGGACAGAGACTGACTCAGTGGTGAACAGCTTGCCAACAGTCTGGCCGCAGAGAACTGATCCCGATGGACGAACACTACCGGTCGTCCCTCCCAGTGTCAGAACTGCAGCTGTTGATCAATCTGGGAATCTCTGGGTTGCCTTGTCGGTCCAATTTCTATACGTCTACGATCCCACAGGCGAAAAGATTCGGACGATTCGCCTAGACGCCGCGGGGCTTGCCTCCGTCTCGAGTCTGTATTTTCCAGACGACACAACGATGCTGGTTGCACCAGGCGGCTATGAGTTCACGGTTTGGTAGACGCTATCCGCTCTAACTAAGACAAAGAGGAAACATTTAAAACAAACAGGACGGTGCGAAACAATCCGGCCCGCAATTTGACCTGCGAGTCGGATATTTCGGTAAAGCCTAACCTACTGAACTTGCCGTGATTCGACTTGCTTAAGTGCTTCGTCGATCAATGTCTGATTATCTTCTTTTGTAAGATTTCGACGAATCAGCTTAGAAGCAATCGACAATGACAATTCAACTGCTTCTTCCCGAATCTGCGAAACCGCCCGATCCGTTTCCAATTGAATCTGTCGCTCCGCATTCTGAACGATTGATTGTGCCTCGTTCTGTGCCTGCTGACGCAAGTCATCTCGCACTTTCTCTGCATCGACCCGCGTTTCAGACAAGATCGAATCTGCCTCTGCACGAGCCTTGCTCAGAATTGCCTCCGCGTCTCGCTGGACCTGCTCAAGCTCTCTCCGAGCTCGCTCGGCGTCATCCAGCGACTTGCGAATGCCCTCCTGCCGTTCATCAAGTGCCGCAAGCAATGGCCCCCAGGCAAACTTCTTGAGCAGTATTAGCAGGACCACAAAAACAAGAATGGTCCAAATAAACAGCCCAGGTTCAACTTGAACAAGAGGATTGACCATAAACAGCCTACCCTTCCAGGGTCAGCAGTAGAATGAGTAGCGCGAAGACTTCAGCCAAAATTGCCACGCCTTCAAGCAGGAATAACGGCAGGTTGATGGCTCCGGTAATTTGAGCCGCTGCACTCGGCTGACGAGCAATGCCCTCAGCAGCAGCAGCAGCGAATCGGCCGATGCCCAATCCCGCGCCGATGACTATCATCCCAAGTCCGATAGCGACTCCAAATAAATGCAGGTTCTCCATTCAGGTAATCTCCGTTTGTGGTCTATTTTGACTAATGATGCACATTAATGGCCATCCCTATAAATACGGATGACAACAGCGTAAACACATACGCTTGTACGAGGACGACAATAATTTCGAGTGCGTTAATGCCAACAGCAAGAGGCACGGACACGGCCAGACCAACACCTATACCTGCGATCGCTGCTCCAAAAAGTTCTGCAAAAATAAATACAAATGACAGGATCGCGAGAATCGCAATGTGCCCACCTGCCATATTCGCCGCAAGTCGCATGGTTAACGCGAACGGTTTGACGAACATCCCCATCACTTCGATAGGGATAAGCAGGATATACAACGGCCATGCAAGTCCATGCGGCACGAGGTTAACCCAGTGTTGAATAAATCCGTGTGCCATCGTGCCGGCGACAATAATCGATACAAACGTGATCGTCGCAAGCGCTGCCGTAACATTAAAATTTGCCGTCGCGGTGGACCCACCATGAATGAGGCGCTTGACGAGTGATTCGTCGCCAGTATGAAGGACCGTATGGTCCACCAGACCCAGAACCTCAAAGATTGGAATCAAACCAATAACATTCGCTCCCAAAATAAAAAAGAAAAAGGTGAGCCCCAGAGGAGCGAATGTTTTAACCCATTTAGGACCGACATTTGGCAAAACAATCGAATCCCTCACAAATTCGACAATAAATTCCAAACCGTTCATGAAACCACTTGGGATCATTCGATCCTGACGCAGATAACGTCGAACAACCAGCGTGATCAAAAAGAAAAGAGCCGTCGCGACCACAAACAACATGAAGACATGCTTCGAGATCGAAAAGTCTATTCCGGCAATAGCTGGAAGGTGCAGAATAGGATGATCGGGACTACTATTCGCAATGTGTCCGATGATCACTTCGCCAGCATCAAATGCGTGTTCAGCGCCGTGCTCTGTAGCGTCCGCGTGATCAGGTTGACTCATCTGTAGAAATATACCGCCCTGTTTTGGTTAACTCTTACGACGTCCTGTTCGATACGCACAACTGGTAGACGTAAAACGTTTCCACCAAATAGAGCAGCACGAAATACATTGTAAAACTCACAACAAATACGACTACATCAAGCGACATCAACACAGTGGCAAGAGCGACGTATAACCCGAAGACCACCATCTTCGACACAAACGCACGAATGAGTAATCGCGTTAAACCTTCCGGAGTCCGTCGAGATACCCGGTCCATCAGCATGATGGACCCAACCGCCACGACAACTGGTCCGGCCATTCCTACGAGAACCTCCGTCGCAACCGCCGGCATGACGTATGTCGCGATGAAAGCACTCGATACCATGGAAACCGATACTGCCACCCACATTAAACTCACGATTTCCAAACCGTTTTTGCTAGCTCGTAGAAGCCAACCACTAAACCGAGAAGTAATCCCACGAGCAGACCCCACGGCGCGCTATCCTGCCATCGGTCCAGTAACGCGCCTCCTCCACCAAGTAGGAGAATTGCACCAATCAGCGTATAACTTGCCGTTGCTGCCGGTCCCGCTCTGCGGATATTGTCTTGCAGGTGCTGCAGGGAACGCGCCAGAAACGAGTCGTGCTCATCGGGCATAAGAACTCTCGCCACTGGCGCGTGTTCGGGTCGTGAGCCTTCTACTAACAGAAGGCTTTGACACACGACCTCTCCCCGAGACTAAACAAACAATCAATGATAACAGGGTGCCATATGATGAAGCAAAGCGGTCCATAATCTAAACGCTAGAAAGAATTCTGCATTGCGATCTTCACGAACGGTCTAACTGGTGAACCATTCTGCATCTCGCTTCGATCTCAATCGTCTCGACGGGCTCCTGGTAATACTCGTACTGATTTGGAGTAGCAATTTTTCGATCGTCAAAACCGCAATTCTTGAGATTCCGGCAGTCGCATTTAATGCCCTTCGGATTCTGACAGCCTGTATCGTCCTCCTCGGCGTGTCGCGGTACCGCGGCGAGCAAGCACCAGCACGATCAGACTGGCCACGATTTTTCGTTCTTGGATTCCTTGGTCATTTTTGTTACCAGTTAGTGTTCGTGACAGGACTTGAACGAACAACGGTTACGAACAGCTCATTAATCCTCGGGTGCATGCCAATCGCCGTCCTCGCACTAAACGCGGCGAGCAAGCACCAAGAACCGATCGGATGGAAACAGTGGACTGGAATTATTCTGGCAATCATTGGCGTGTTTTTTGTTGTGGGACAGGGTGCCATCGCAAACCGGAACACCCTTATAGGTGATGGTCTGACGTTCGTTGGGCTTTGGGCATGGGCGTTTTATACCAGTGGGTCTCGTTCACTGCTCACGCTGTATTCACCATACCAAGTATCTGCTTACGCAACACTGGTAGGCGCAGTCTTGTTCACACTTATTGCGTTGCCAAGTCTCATTACACTTGATTGGCTGTCAGTCAGTCCAATAACCTGGCTTCTGACAGTCGCATCAGGTGTTTTAGCCCTATCCGTCTCACATATCATCTGGTATACGGGTGTCCAAAAGCTCGGCAGCGCGAGAACGTCCGTCTATTCAAATCTCGTACCCGTAGTAGCAATGGCAATTGCCGCAATCTGGATTGGCGAACCGCTAGAACCTGCCAAGCTTGCTGGCGCCGGGGTCGTCGTCACCGGCCTGTTATTAACTCGAATTGATCGAAATCCCTAATGAGCTGTGCTTTACTTCTAGCGAAGAGACACGGTCGAAGACGCCGACCCCAATACTTCACTCGCAATCTGCGCGTGGTCAAACAACATGTCAGGGAAAATACCGAAAAGTATCGACCCAACAACAGCAATACCTAACACCGTTGCCATCGCCGGACTCATTTCAATATCCGACCCAAGCGTCTCTTCTTTCAGCCACATAAATACGATGACTCGATAGTAGTAATACAGGGAAATCGCACTGTTGACGACCCCAATGACCGCCAGCCATATAAATCCTTGATCAATTGCAGCACCGAACACCCAGACCTTACCCATGAAGCCGGCTGTCGGTGGAATACCGCCCAATGACAACATAAAGATCAACATTGCAATAGCAGCGAACGGTTTCCGAACATAAAGCCCACTCAAATCCTTCAGTTCATCACCAACAACATCCTGTCGGCGCAACATGGAAATAATGGCGAATGCCCCGAGCTGCATAAAGAGATAAACCCAGAGATACACCAATGTCGCCGCGATACCACGTTCCGTTCCTGACACCACACCGACGAGCACATAACCGGCATGAGCAATCGATGAATAAGCCAGCATCCGCTTCGTATTCGTTTGGGTGATTGCAGCGATATTGCCCACCGTCATCGTAAGAGCAGCAAGTACCCAGAAGAGTGTTTGCCAATCCGAGACAAGGAAGGGAAGACCGACGAAAAAAATACGGAGCAGCATCGCAAACGATGCTGCTTTCGAACCAACCGATAGAAAAGCGGTCACGGGTGTCGGTGCGCCTTCATACACATCCGGCGCCCACATATGAAACGGTACTGCTGCTATCTTAAATCCCATGCCCGCGCCGATTAGGATCAGAGCTAATGACAGAATCAGTGAACGTTCTCCACCAGCAAGGGCAGTCGCAATTCCATCCAAACTCGTAGTTCCCGTCGCGCCATAGAGCAACGACATGCCATACAACAACAACCCCAGTGAGAACGCTCCCAACAGGAAGTATTTCACTGCAGCCTCGTTCGACCGCTGCGACGGTTTCAAGAATCCAACAAGAATATAAAACGCGATCGCCATCGTCTCAAGGCCGATGAACAGCGTAATGAGATCGACCCCACTAGCCATAAACATCATGCCGAGTGTCGCGCAAAGAATCAGAAAGCAGTACTCCCCGGCTCGAACTCCCTCGACACGAAGATACGACCAGGACATCAGTACCGTCATAACGGCAGACAAGATGAAGATCAGCTTGAAGAACGTGGCAAACCCGTCAATCGCAAGTAATCCAGCTGAGGCCGTGGTGTTCACACCCGCAAACGACAACACCACCGCCGCAGTAGCCAGTAGCGTAGCAATCGCTACACCGAAGACCACACCATCTCGTTTCGGCAGTATTAAATCAACGACCAACAACATCAGCGCTCCGAAGGTCAGAACGATCTCGGGCAAGACGTAATAAAAGTCGTTGATACTTAAGCCAGCAGGCATTCCTATTTCTCGTAGCCTCGTAAATTAACGATTACCGGCACGAACCGGCAACTCGATGACAGCATCCGCATCCGCATTCTCAAGTAACGGTGTCGTTTCTCGCGCGTACCGAGGCGTGTATTCCGTATTCACACGTAGCATCACGCGGTCAACAGACGTCTCCAGACGATCAAGAAATGGCTTGGGATAAAGACCAATCCAGACCGCTAAAATCAACAGCGGGACAAACGTTGCGAACTCGCGAATCCCTAAGTCGGACAGGGATTCGTTCTTTGGATTGGTAACATCCCCAAACATGGTCCGCTGGTACAGCCACAGCATGTAGGCCGCCCCTAGAACAATCCCGCTTGCGGCAAAGAACGCCCAGGTCTTGTCGTATGTGAAAACCCCCTGAAGAATCAGAAACTCTCCGATAAACCCGTTTAATGTCGGCAACCCTATCGACGACATCGTCATCACCAGAAAAATCGCCGCGTAAATTGGCATGACCGTTGACAACCCACCGTATTCAGAAATTAGTCGAGTATGTCGACGTTCATAGACGACCCCCACTAACAGGAACAACGCTCCCGTTGAGATCCCATGGTTTAACTGCTGCACAATGCTTCCCGTGAGACCGACCGGATTCAGCGCAAGGATACCGAGCATGACCAAACCCATATGGCTCACGCTGGAGTACGCAACCAATCGTTTCCAATCACGTTGGGCCATCGCTACAAGCGCGCCATACACAATACCAATGATTGAAAGGATCGCAATGGCAGGAACAAATGCATGTGTTGCCTCAGGCAAGATCGGCAAACTGAAACGGATAAATCCGTAGGTGCCCATCTTCAGGAGAACCGCCGCCAAGACCACTGACCCGGCAGTTGGCGCATCCGTATGGGCATCTGGCAGCCACGTATGAAACGGGAACAACGGGACCTTCACCGCAAAACCCATAAAAAATGCCAAGAAAATCCACCACTGCAAATCAAACGGAATATTCAGTTGGTGGAACTGGGTGATATCAAACGTGTAAACACCGGTGACGCTGTGATGGTAAAAATAGACGGCAAGAATGCCGAGCAACATAATGACGCTGCCGATAAGCGTAAACAAAAAGAACTTAATCGCCGAATAGAGCCGATTATCGCCACCCCAGATACTGATCAGGAAATACATCGGCACGAGCATGACTTCCCAGAACAGAAAGAAAAGCAAGAAATCGAGTGAGACAAAGGCGCCAATCATTCCTGTTTGCAGCATTAAAAGGAACACGTAGTATTCCTTTACACGTTTTTGTATCGCAGTCCACGACGACAAGACCGCAATCACACCCATTAACGTCGCCAATAAAATCAACAGCGCGCTGAAACCGTCGACGCCAACAAAGTATTCAGCGCCAATCGAAGGAATCCATGGCAATCGCTCAACAAATTGCCAATCCGGATTTTTCGAGTCATACGAAAACCACAGTGGCAACGAGACAACAAATCCGAGTCCGACCGTAATGTTGGCAATCCATCGGATGAGGTCTTCCGCCTGCTTATTCACAAAAAGCAGGATGATCGCACCGACAAGCGGCGTGAACATGATGAGTGATAACAGTGGGAATTCAGCGTTACTCATAGCTATATCTAACTACCGGGCAAAGAGAAACCAGGTCACGAACGCGAACACCCCTAACAAAGAGGCAAACGCGTAATTTTGAATAAGGCCGGTCTGAGCCCGGCGGAACAAGTAGCTCGCCTCGCCACACGTCCATGCAACGAGATTAATTAAACCATCCACAACATACTTATCGAGAATGTGCGACACCCACGATGATGCAATCGTCGTCCAACCTGCACCGTTGACAGCTCCGTCCACAACCCGCTTATCAACGGTCCATAAACTATTCGCGCTGGTCATCGTCCCGCGAATAACCGTCGCATTATAAGCTTCGTCAACGTAATATTTATTGGTCAATACTCGATGAGCGCCAGACCACTGCTCGGCCAGCTGCTCCGAATTTTCTGGGCGCTGCACATAATTACGATAGGCGTACCAAATTCCAGCAATCGCAAGCAGAACGGAAAAAGCCATTAGCCCCCACTCCGCAGCATGGGACAAGTGGTGCACTTCTGCTGCCGGAGCACCTGCAACCGTAAAACTAGGTTCTAGGAAATGCTCAATCGCGTCACTCCCGCCAAGAGCCGCAGGAATACCAACAAATCCAGCAACAACCGCACCGACAGAAAGAAGCATTAGCGGAACGGTCATTAACTGTGGCGACTCATGGGGGCCATGCCACGCATAACCATGGTCATCATCGCCAGCATGCGATGTAGCTTGACGTTTCTCCCAGTCCGGGCCGCGATACGGACCAAAGAACGTCATGTTAATGAGACGGAACATGTAGAACGCCGTCATCACCGCCGTCACAGCGCCGATTACCCAAAGCAGTGGACTATGCACAAAGGTTCTCGCCAAAATCAGGTCCTTACTGAAAAACCCCGCGAATGGAGGTATCCCAGCAATAGCAATAGCCCCGATAAGCATCGTGACAAACGTAACCGGCATATAGAGCTTCAAGCCACCCATTTGACGCATATCCTGCTCTTCGTTCATGCCATGGATAACTGACCCGCTGCCGAGGAAAAGAAGCGCCTTAAAAAAGGCATGCGTCATCAAGTGAAATGCAGCCGCACCGAACGCACCCACACCGACCGCGAGAAACATATACCCAAGCTGTGACACCGTGGAGTACGCCAATACCCGTTTGATGTCCGTCTGCACTAACGCAATCGTCGCCGCCATCAGCGCGGTGATCGCCCCAACCACTGCAATAATCTCCATCACCATCGGAGCGTGAGTGAAAAGCACTGCGTTCCGACACACCATATACACACCCGCCGTCACCATCGTGGCAGCATGAATCAGAGCAGATACCGGGGTTGGGCCCTCCATCGCATCTGGAAGCCAAACGTACAGAGGAACTTGCGCACTTTTACCAGTCGCGCCAACGAACAGGAACAAACAAATAGCCGACACCACTCCGAACCCAACCGCAGCCGTTTCAACTGGGACCTGCGAGGCCGCTTCCGCCACCTCTTTGAAGTCGAGTGTCCCGAACGTAAAATAAATAAGAAAGACCCCCATCACAAAACCCCAGTCGCCAATGCGGTTCGTGATAAATGCCTTCTTTCCAGCATCGGATGCGCTCTGCTTCCGATACCAATACCCGATGAGCAAATAGGAACAGAGTCCAACGCCTTCCCAGCCGACAAACATCACCAAGAAGTTGCTTCCCAGTACGAGTGTCAACATGAAGAAACAAAAGAGGTTCAAATAACAGAAAAATCGAGCAACTCCACCACGCGGTTCGTGGTCGATATACCCGATTGAATAGATATGAATAAGAAGACCGATCCCGGTTACGATCAGCAGCATCATTCCCGACAACGGGTCCAACACAAACGCCCACATAACTTCAAAGGAACCGATGCCATTGACTGTCTCAAGAGGGATCGGCGGGATCCAATGGGCAACGGTAACTTTGTGGTAACGCTCAGCCGTACCGAGCAACTGTAAAAACGCATTCGCACTCAACACGAATGCACCGGCCATCATCGACGCGGCTAACACACCCGCCATGCGCTTAGAAAAAAAGCGAATGCCGAATAGGCCGTTGACTGCGGCACCGATGCCCGGCAGAAGCGGTATGAGCCAGATAAGATCCATAAGAGTTAGGTCACCACCGCATCAGCTGAATTTCATCAATATTCACAGTTTCTTTATTTCGGTAATAAGCAATGAGGATCCCCAGCCCAACAGCCGCTTCCGCTGCTGCGACGGCAATTACGAATACAACAAACACTTGACCGGCCATGTCCTGTAACTGATGGGACAAGGCAATAAGGTTGATATTGACCGCGTTCAAAATGAGTTCGATCGACATAAAGATAATGATGATATTCCGGCGCACCATTACACCGATCACGCCAATCATGAAAAGAGCTGCTGCTAATAGGTTGTAATGAAGGGGCGTTATTTCAAGCACAACATATCCTCTACAAATTCTTCTTCGCCAAAACGATAGCGCCAACCATCGCAACGAGTAACAACATGGAAGCAAGCTCAAATGGAATGAGATAGCTCGTATACAGCACCCACCCGAGCTGCTCAGTGTTACCAGTTAAAAAGGGCGTGTCAGAGCCAAGCCCTCCTGTAACCGGCTGGGTGGTGCCTCGGGTCGAAGAATATACGGCAATGCCAATTACCTGGGCCAAAACGGCACCAGCAAGTAACGTGCCCAGCTTTCCAAGACGCCGAGGATCTGAAAACTGCTCGGGCTCTCGCTTTAAGTTCACCAGCATGACAACAAACAAATACAACACGACGATGCCGCCGGCATACACCAGCACCTGAATCACCGCAACATACTCAGCGCCCAAGATGACGTACAACACCGCAACAAGAAGAAAATTCATTACCAAAAACAACACGCTGTGCACAGCACTACGCGCGCTCACCACCATAATGCCGAGCCCAAGAATGAGCGCGGCGAGCGTGTAGAATGCGATTGCCTCAGCCATTTCCTAGAACGCCACCTTTGCAATAGCAGTCAGCACCAAGTTGCCGATCGCAATAGGGATAAACAGTTTCCAACCTAACGACATAAGTTGATCGTACCGATACCTCGGCAAGGTCGCACGAAGCCAGATAAATACATACAAAAACACAAAGATCTTACCGATAAACCAAATCCATGCCGGTACCACATCAAGAAACGACAGCGCAGCGACATTCGGAAACGGACGTAACCAGCCACCTAAAAACAGGATGGCCACCACCGCAGAGATAACGATAATGTTTGCGTACTCAGCTAAGAAAAAGAGCGAAAATCGCATGCCGCTGTACTCGGTATGAAATCCACCAGTTAACTCCGTTTCAGCCTCTGGTAAATCGAACGGAACACGGTTCGTTTCTGCTAACCCGCCAATAAAAACCAAGGCAAAGGCAACAGGCTGAACAAAACCAAACCAAATACCACTCTCAAGTTGAGCCTCAACGATTCCAACAAGACTGAGCGTTCCGGCCGTCAGAATGACGCTAACCAATGTCATCGACACCGCAATCTCATAGCTGATGAGCTGAGCAGACGCGCGCAAGCTAGCAAGTAATGGGTATTTACTGTTGGAGGCCCAGCCACCAAGAATGATGCCGTAGACGCCAATCGAGGTCACCGAAAGGATGAACAACAACCCAACGTTGATATCACTAATGTAATAAAACGGGTCTGGACCAAAAGGGATAACGGCAAAAGCCACAAGAGCCGGCACAAGGCTCATGATCGGCGCGAGCGTGAATACGTATTTATCAGCTTTTGCAGGTGTGATGTCTTCTTTCAGAATCAGCTTAATTGGGTCTGCCAGCGCTTGCAAAATACCGTACGGTCCAGCACGCATCGGCCCCAGACGTGACTGCGCCCAAGCAATAACTTTCCGTTCCATTAACACCAAGAACGTAACTGACACTAACAGTGCGTTTATTAGAACGGCTATTTTTAAGAGCGGAACAATAATCGTATCTACCATCGCCTACCGATCGACCTCACCAAGGACAATGTCAATAGTCCCGATAAGAGCCACCACATCCGCCACTAAGTGCCCCGTGACCAATCGCTTGAGACCTTGCAAATTGCAGAATGAAGGTGGGCGCACACGAAAACGATAAGGATTAGTGGACTTTCCATCACTGACAAGAAAATAGCCAAGTTCGCCCTTCGGTGACTCGATCGCATGGTAGGTCTCGCCTGCTGGCGGCTTCAACAAGCGCGGAACCTTACCCATGACTGGCCCTTCGGGTAAGCCCTCAACGGCCTGCCGAATGATCCGGATCGATTCCCGAAACTCATCCATCCGGATCAAATACCGGTCGTACGTGTCACCGTGTGTTCCAAGCGGCACGTCAAAATCAAATTCTGAATACGCGGCGTTTGGCTCATCTTTACGCAAATCTCTCGAGACGCCAGACCCACGAAGTGGAGGCCCACACAGACCAAGGCTCGTGGCCTCTTCACCGGATATCACGCCTACATTCCTGGTGCGCTGCAGCCAAATCCGGTTATTGGTGAGAAGCGTCTCGTACTCGTTAAGCTTACCTTCCATCAAGTCACAAAATGACAACACTTTGTCGTCCCAACCAGGTGGAATATCGAGCGGCAGCCCCCCGACTCGCATCGAGTTATATGTCAGCCGTGCACCACAAAATTCCTCAAACAAGTCGAGCACAAACTCTCGCTCACGAAACGCGTACAGCAGGACAGTCATCGCACCAATGTCCATCGCGTGCGTGCCCAACCAGAGGCAATGACTTGCAATTCGCTGCAGTTCCGCTAGGACCGTACGAAGATACCGTGCACGTCTCGGAACCTCAACTTGCATCAATTTTTCGACAGCTTCCACGTACCCCAAGTTATTGGTAGCCGCTGCCACGTAATCAATGCGATCGGTCAAAAGAATGATCTGTGTCCAATCACGATTCTCACAGAGTTTCTCAACACCTCGATGGATATATCCAATGACGCAATCAGCATCGACCACACGCTCCCCGTCGAGCTTCAGGACGATGCGGAGCACGCCATGAGTACTCGGGTGCTGCGGACCCATATTGAGAACCAATTCACCTGGAGCGAAGTTATCGGTGCTAACACGTGGAGCGCCGAGCGTCATTCGATCTCTCCATCAACCATTGATTCATCTGGAATGTTCCGAAGACGCAACCAGTCCTGCGGATTTTCCATCAACAGTTCGCCAGGTCCCTCCAGCGGATAGTCTTTACGCTGTGGGTGCCCTTGCCACTCATCCGGCATCAAAATCCGACGCAGGTCGGGATGGTTCACAATGTTGACCCCAAACTGATCAAATACTTCACGCTCCAACCAGTTCGCGCCAGACCAAAGATCACAAACCGACTCGATCTCATCACCTTCGCCGGCATGTACTTTGACCCGTAACCGGTGACGATGTTTAATGGAATACAAGCAATAGATAACGTCAAAGCGCTTCTCTCTCGGCGGCCAGTCCGTAGCCGTTATGTCAGAGCAATAATCAAACGCTGTTGATTCGTCTTCTTTCAAAAACCGCATGACGGAAAGAAGGTGCTCGGCACCGACGATAACCGTCCAATCCCCCACCCAAAATGACACGTGGTCAATCGCACCGGGAACCGCCGCCTGTAGAGCCGTAACCATAACGGGAAGCGCCATATCTTCAGGCGGAGCCTGATCCTCTGGACCTTTTGGCGGCTGCGGAGGTGCCTTGCGTTTTGGTTTTGGCTTTGGCGGGGCGGCGACGGCCGGTTTCTGGGCCTCTGTGTCAGTCGACCCTGGTATGTCTGACTTTTTCTCGTCTGTCATAACGTCCTAAAATCTGTCGGTCACTCCTACTTAGGCCCAATCTAGCGCGCCTTTTCGCCACGCGTAGACATAACCAATGACGAGAATAAAGATAAATACCAGCATCTCGATTAAACCGAAGAGAGCGAGCTCATCCATAGCAACAGCCCACGGAAACATAAACACCGTTTCAACGTCAAAGATGACAAAAAGCATGGCTACCAGGTAGTAACGAACGCTATAGCGGTCCCTCGCATCAGTTTCCGGCGCGATCCCGCACTCATAGGGCTCAAGTTTGACCTTGTTGTATCTGCTCGACTGAACCAGTTGTGAGACTATCAGCGTGAAAATTGCAAAGCCAATCGCGACAAGAACGAAAAGAAAGATCGGGATGTACGCGTCTAACATGCTGTGGGCTCTCTATCTGCTGCTCAACTCTTAAAAACTATGGCCGTAGCACGTCCCAACGACGATACAAAGGCTGGCCGACCCTGAAGTCCGTCGTAAATGGCACCCATAGCAGCCTTTATCCTTATGCGCCGGTAAACGATAGCACCACAAAAATTCAGGGCTAGAAGAACCAGTCAACGGCTCGACGTGCGGGCCGAAAACCGCGCAAATTATTGCACGCGTC